>JAGBUS010000087.1 GCA_017630735.1 Alistipes sp.
AAAAGTTTATGACACCCGATCTATGGCGATACCGAAATCGACGATAGTAAGGCAATTGGAGGATTTGGCAAAGATTGAAAAGGCGACTTCGGTCGCCTTATTTTTTGTCCATATTGAGGCAACACAATATCACCTCTTCTACCTTATATTTATAAGAATGTTCACAAACTTTTTAGCAATAACACCTCAATCTGACAAATTTTGCTTAACTTTGTAAAATAAGTTATAGACTTATGGTAAAGAGGTACTTTCATGGCGATACAATAGAGGGCTTTCTTGCGATGCCCGATGTGCAGATTATTGGTATTTTAACCACTGCGCATACCTCGTTGCACGCTTCATTGCAAGGGTTGCAAAATGACGCCTGGCACGAGGAGATTTCGCTATTGAAAGATATTCTCACTCCATACATCGGTCGTGGCCATATCTACTTCGAATATACCATTCCGCGAATGGGCCGTCGTATTGATGTTGTGTTGTTACTTGATGGCGTCGTGCTCTTATTGGAGTTTAAGGTATTCAACGAGCAATACACCAAGGCCGACATCGCGCAGGTGTGGGACTATGCCCTCGACCTGAAAAACTTCCACGAGCAGAGCCATAATCGCCCGATTGTGCCAATATTGGTTGCGACCGAGGCGGTCGATACCACCTCGGATTTTATTCCTTTTGACGACAAAGTTTTCTACCCGATACTAACCAACCGCGAACAGCTCTCATCGGTCATTGCCGAAGCGTTGATGTTTTGCGACACAGAAAATTCAGAAGGCGATACACAGTGGGCAATTAGCCGATATTCTCCCACACCCACTATCATTGAGGCGGCAAGTGCGCTATACAACAATCACTCGGTTGAGGACATCTCTCGTTCCGATGCTTCGGCCGAGAATCTCACCACCACGTGTGGCTTTATCTCATCGGTTATTGAACGCGCCAAGAGGGAGCATTTCAAAGCGATATGCTTTGTAACGGGTGTGCCAGGAGCAGGCAAGACGCTTGTCGGCCTTAATATCGCCACACAACAATTTGAGAAGGATGATGTCGCTGTATATCTATCGGGCAACTTTCCGTTGGTGCAAGTGCTGACCGAGGCCCTTGCGCGCGACAAGAAACGTCGTATGGCAGAGAAGGGCGAGAGGATAGCTATCGGCACAGCACGCTCGGAGGTTAAGGCCTTTATACAGATGATTCACCACTACCGCGACACATGCTTGGAGGGAACGAAAGTGGTGGATGGTCGCATCGTAGCCGATGAGGAGTACTTCCTCAATCCGAAAAACCTCAAAAAGTCATTCGTGCCGGTAGACCACGTTGCGATTTTTGATGAGGCACAACGTGCATGGACAAAGGATGCGCTTGCAAACTTTATGAATCGCAAGAAGGGTTATCCTAACTTTCCATATTCCGAGCCAGAGTATCTGATTTCATGTCTCGATCGCCACGATGATTGGGCTGTCGTTGTATGCCTTGTGGGTGGAGGACAGGAGATCAACACCGGCGAGGCCGGCATAAGTGAGTGGATAGAGTCACTCAACCGCGAGTATAAGGATTGGCATGTGTTTATCTCGGACCGCCTACACGATGCCGAGTATGCCGCCGGCCGCTCATTGGAACTATTGTCAGAACACGAGCACGTAGAGTTTGAGCCGTCGTTGCACTTGGCAGTGTCAATGCGCTCGTTCCGTGCCGAGAATCTTGCAAAGTTTGTACACAAGCTGCTCGATAGAGATGTCGAGGGTGCACGCGAGGCATACAAGACTCTCGACAAATATCCAATCGTACTGACACGCTCACTCGATAAGGCGAAGCGCTGGCTGAAAGAGCATTCACGCGGAACGGAGCGATATGGAATGATCGTGTCCTCGCAGGCAGAGCGATTGAAACCATTGGCTATTGATGTCCGCTTTAAGCCCGATGTGGTGCATTGGTTTTTGGACGATGCAACGGACGTGCGCTCGTCGTTCTATTTAGAAGATGTGGCAACAGAGTTCGATGTGCAAGGCTTGGAGCTTGATTGGTCGTGCGTAGTCTGGGATGGTGATTTCCGTTACACGCCATCGGGTTGGTCGCATCACTCCTTCTGTGGTGACAAGTGGCAGAATATCAACAAACCAGAACGTAAGGCATTCCAGAAGAACGCCTACCGCGTTTTGCTTACCCGTGCTCGACAGGGCATGGTCCTCGTTGTCCCCGAAGGCAACCCCGAAGACCCAACCCGCAATCCGGCATACTACGACTCGACGTATGAGTATTTGAAGGAGATAGGCGTTAAGGAGATATAGTAAAATTTATAAAGCTTGACATGTATGAATATTCTAAATAACCCTTGGGTAATTGGCATTGGCGGAGGAGTAATAAGTTCGCTAATAGTATTCTTTGTAACCCAATATATTTCTAGAAAAAAAGGCAAACGAGAATATTTGCAAAAAATTAAAATGGCCAATAACGATATTCTGTATTTTATACGGCCTCTTATTATAGAACGCAAAATACCTACATTAGAAATTATCTCGGCTATCAAATTCTCTATTGCGAAAAAATATGGAATTAAAGAGGCTGATTTGTATAGCGAAGTTTCATTATACAATGATTTAGTAACAGAAATAATGGCGAATTCATTTTTGAGTTCTGAACAGAAATTAGATTTTTGTGATTTACTAAAACAAATAAAGGAAAAAGCTCTTTATAAAGAGAATAGTGAATTAGCAACCTTGATGGGGAAAAATATATTTAGCTCCAAGCTTATTAGTATACTCTTTGCTTCCATATCTTTTACAATTGTATTAACCACAACACTATTTATGGCCGCAGAATCTGATATGTATACATTAGAGTCAAACGAAAGTATAAATTTTATACTATTATGTGTAGCGACTATAATACCTATTTTGATGATGTTAGTTACTACTGTATATAAAGATCTATATAAGTTCAAAATCAAGAAATCTGCTATTCAAAGTGAGAAGTGCCAAAATGACACCAATTAAGTAAGCAACTCGTGAGTATCCTCACGAGTTGTTCTTTTATTATCTTTCGAAGTGGTTAGCCACACTAACCGGTTGGAAGAAAAAAAATAGTCAGTTGGTTAGCCGCACTAACCAACTACAAATATTATCAAGTTGACTACAATTTGTAGTCAACTGCATTCCCCAAAATCAGTTGTATTCAATCTGTATACAGCTTAACATTTTACAATAGAAAGTGGATATTCACAATCCCCATAAACCATATCGAACATAAGTGAAATGGCCCCTGGGGCTATGTTATTATATAGGGTAAAAATATACCTAACATCCAAAACCATCTGACAAGCACTCTGCTCTCATGAGATTTTTATGCAGAAATTATGAATATTTAAGTTTTTTATCTTATATTTGTAATATAGAAGTTTCATAAAACTACCAAAATATGCCCAAAGGAAAGCTAAATGAAGTAACCATAAAAGAGGTAAAAACCAAACGCGAGTTACGGGAATTTGTACAATTCGGTATCGATCTATTCCAAGGAAATCCGTACTATTGTCCTCCGATTATCATCGATGAGATAAACACCTTCAACCCTAAGAGCAACCCCGCGCACGAGGTCTGCGACTTTGTTACATATATGGCTTACCGCGATGGTAAGATTGTTGGACGCATCGCAGGCATAGTAAATCATCGTGCCAACGAGGCATGGGGCGTTAAGAAGTGTCGTTTCGGATGGTTCGACTTTATAGATGATTGCGAGGTGTTCAAGGCTCTCTTGGATGCTGTTGCGGCGTGGGGCAAGAGTCGAGGTATGGAGTGTCTGAATGGTCCTGTGGGATTCACCGACTTTGACAAGCAGGGACTACTAATCGAGGGTTTCGACCACAGTGCACCTATGGCAAGTCTATACACCCACCCCTACTACATCAAGCATTACGAGCGATATGGGCTAACGAAGGAGGCTGATTGGATTGAGTATCAGATTCAGAATCCGAAGGAGGCTCCCGAACGTATGAGACGTCTGGTAGAGCTTATCGAGAACCGATACAAGCTACGCACCATAAAGGTGAAGAATACAAGAGAGCTCACCAAGCGATATGGCTACAGCTACTTTGATGTTCTAGACCAAGCATATCAGAAGCTCTACAATTACCAGCCGATGACACCACGACAGAAGCGATACTACTGCAAGATGTATTTCCCGCTGCTGAATTTCGACTTTGTGACTATGGTTGCTAACGAGGCGGATGAGATTATTGCTGTAGGCGTAGGCATGCCATCGCTCTCTGAGGCACTACGCAAGTGTCGAGGTCGTCTATTCCCATTCGGGTGGTATCACCTGCTAAAGGCTCTTAAGGCAAAGAAGATGACAGACTTCGACCTGCTTCTCATCGCCGTACGTCCCGATTATCAAGACAAGGGTGTTACCGCGCTTATCTTCAACGAGATGGCACCATATTTCGACAAGTATGGCATAAAGCGCGTGGAGACAACCGCTATCTTGGAGACAAACAGCAAGAGCCTCGCCAACTTCGCAGACCTTGAGCGCATACAGCACAAGCGACGCAGAGCATATATCAAGGCTATTTAACACAATAATTGTCTAACAAGGGCTCGTTTTAGGCACACGCACAAGCGACCTTGTTAGACAATTTCTTTTACAACAGACCACCTACCCCTCGACAACGCGATACTCAACGCCAAACCACTCGTTGAGTCTATCTTCCACCTTTGCGTTAATCTTTGGGGTAATCATCCCCTTTATCTTACGATAGACATACATCACGGCGACACCATCATCCAACACTCCCAGGAATTTATAGACCGCACGTGGCACCAGGTCCATAGGTAGAATTGTATAGGCTATTGCAGCATATATCAGCACCCTATCGAGCGTCGATGTCTTGTCGTCCGTCATCACATAATAGAACTGCAGTATTGGGCGAGCTGCGACACGTCCCACGCGCAAAGCCCACGGGCGTAGTTTATCCATCATATCACTATACTTAACACGCCAATTAACACTCTTCGCGCGCTCCAACAAACTATTAATGTCCTTACCCATAATCCAATAAGCAAGAATTAGAATTGAAATTGCTATCAACATAATAACTAAATTTTCCTCTTTTTATATTATAGAGGGATTGGAGGATGGAAATATATCACTCAACTAAAAAAATAGAGGGAGCGTCCGTTAATTTGTTTTCGGACACTCCCAATTTAGTAGAAGTTGTATAACAAGAGTTAGTTTTAGGCGCGCGAAGTACGAAAAAGCGGAGTTTACTCAGCGTAAATGAGCATTTTGAGTACGAAATAACCTTGTTAGACGGCTTCAAAATATGTACCTATTCTTAAGATACTCAACCCATCCCTCATCAATCTTAAAATACCTCTCCATGAGCTTGAATAACCTCTCATAAGTTAATGCTACGAACGATTCACGCCCCGCGTCGCTAAGCAGCTCAACATATTTGGGCATGGCATCCTCAGAGAAATGGACATTCGCTTCAGGAAAGAGAGTAATGGATGTAAACCTATGGATATTGCCATGCAGGACCATTGAAGCACCGAGGATATGATTTCGCCATATCTGTCGGAACTTATTTGACACCAATAGGTCGTGCGATACACCCTCCTTGTAGTATCCACTACCGAGTGTAGCATTTAGATAATTTGGAAATAGACGCGTATTACCGTCATCATCCTTAACATGCTTATACTCACTTGTTCCCTCCTTTAGAGGATACTCCTTTTCGGTATATTTGACCTCGATGCCTATACCGCAAGGGCGACCATCCATATCGACGTATGAAACATAGACATCAAAGGCGGTATGATCGGCAAGATACTCCTCTATTGGCTCAGGGTGAAACTCAATATCTATAGAGACTACCCTACCTATCTCCTCCTTACTGAGGATATCATTAAAGAGCTCACGACACCCATCCATATTCTTTCGCATCGGGAAGAATATATTGTATGGGATATGCTCACTTCTAAGCATATTGGTAAGCATCTGACCACTTGGTGCCGAGGATGTTTTAGGCACAGGTTTCCTCAGCTCCTCAAGTATCTCATCACGAAATGGAGCATAGAATACGAGCCCTTTAAGCGCATCGGCAATATGCAGGACATTAGGATATTTACAATAATCGACACCTAACACCTCTTCCCTAAATCGCACCTGATGTTCACGTGCCTTGCACTTAAACTCCGCGTAGCTCATATTACCAATTCCACTTAATTATTAGTAAATTACACCATCTATATCAACTATCCCTTTAGCCATGTGTGGCGTGCAACGCTGTATATAGGCACGAAAGGCAAGATTAGCGGAGTACGCTTTGCGTATGCCTGGAATTCTGGCAGTTTGCCATATACCTCCTCCTGTCGCAACTCAAGACGACGTGCGCCACTAAACATCACATAAACAATACCGATATAGCCGAGTGCAGCCACTACCCACTGCCATAGTGTGCAGCAACCGCCGATGCAGATGATGAAACTACCTGTCCACATCAACACCTCGCCAAAGTAGTTAGGACAGCGGACAATGCGATACAAACCTGTGTCGACAAAGCGGTGAGCATCTATCTTCTTTGCTGCGCTCTTCTGAGCATCGGCAACCATCTCTATGATAACGCCAGCAGCAGCAACCACAGCACCTACCCATGCCCAAAGGTGATTTACCGCAGCACCCTCGGCGAGATTATTAAGATAGAAGGTCACAGGGCTTATCTGACCGACATATAGCAAAGCACACGATATCCATATCATAAACATCACAAACAAAGGTTTCTTTGTGGTGTTCTCAGGCTGATAGAGAATCTTCTTGTACGACGCAGACTTACGCTCGCGGATAAAGAGATAGAGCGCGAGACGTATGCCATAGACAAACAACACAACGAGCAATATCGCCGCAGGGAGTGTCATAACATCCCAGAACATAGCACCTGCAGCCACGACAAGTGCCGAGATTGAGAGACCATAGCCGATGCTGAAGAAGTAGATAAAGTAGAGCCATCCTACCGACGACACAATAAACGCAAGCGCGAGAAGCAATAATAAATGTGACATACCAATTGGGGGTTTTAGATTAATATAGTAACAAATTTAGCAAAATTTTATGAATAACGGAAATATGCTTGCATAATTAACGCCAATATAATACTTTTGTAAGAAAATAGAGCCATGAGTAGAATAGATAACGAGAAACGCGTTGTAGAGCAGATGGTAAAGCTATACTGTCTGCGCAAGCTACACCTCCCAGCCATCGACGACGAACATAAAGCACTTATCGCCTACGCCCATAAACGCCTTGACGGTTGCAAATTTAGCGAGCAGAAACCAGCATGTAAACGCTGCCCTATCCATTGCTATAAACCCGATATGCGCGAGAAGATCCGCGCCATAATGCGCTGGGCAGGACCACGAATGATTATCTACGACCCCATCGCAGCAATCAAGCACCTGCTGAATAAGTAAAAGATGAGGGTGACTAACTTAGTTTAGTCACCCTCATTCTTCTTTGTTTAGAATTATGTTCTCTTATTCTATCCCTTGTTTTTTAAAACTCATCTTCAATAATATCATTAGCGTACTCGCGCCAATACTCGGCTGTTTTATACGCCTCGCCTAAGCCAATAGGTACAATTATTCTACGCCCTGATGCGTTGTCGTCGAAGACATACAAACCTCCCAATGCTGGAGGTGTAGTCGCCTTGCAATATACATATTTAAGGCTGTAGCATTCATAGAATGCACCATTTCCAATCGTCGTTACGCTATCAGGGATATTCACACTTGTAAGGCTGTAGCATTCATAGAATGCACTATCTCCAATCTCCGTTACGCTGTTAGGGATATTATATGTTGTACCCGACGCCTCGGCATAAGCAATAATAGTGTTATCAATAATCAAACAACGTCCGCCATCTGCTGCATACTTACCAGTAAACTCTCTAAGTTTTGAGCAACCAGCGAATGCCCCCTCTTCAATCGTAGTTACGCTCTCAGGGATATTCACACTTGTAAGGCTTTTGCAATGGTTGAATGCCAGAAATCCAATCGTAGTTACGCTCTCAGGGATATTCACACTTGTCAGGCTGGAGCAACCCCAGAATGCCCCCTCTCCAATCGTAGTTACGCTCTCAGGGATATTCACACTTGTCAGGCTGTCGCAATAACGGAATGCATCATATCCAATCGTAGTTACGCTATTACCAATAGTAACACTTGTCAGGCTGGTGCAATTATAGAATGCCATCACTCCAATCGTAGTTACGCTATCAGGTAGAGTAATGGTTATAAAGTTGTCACATTCATAGAATGCTTTATTACCAACCATAGTTACATCCCCGTCAAAAGTGATAATGCCATTACCAGTTTCAGAATCCCAAGCATTGGAGATTACGTCAGCACCAAAAGCATATTTGTCGGCAAGATGAGGCTCAGCCTTTATCGTTGCAGTGTACCAAATCTGGTTATTGGCAGGGGTGGGCTGGGCGGGAGTGTTAGGGTTTACAAAGTCAATAGCCGCCATAGGCTGAATAGTGTTACGCTCGATAGCAACCTCCTTATCTGTAGCTTGTGTCATAGTGTAGCCACTATCGTCGGTAATCTCTACGGT
>JAGBUS010000088.1 GCA_017630735.1 Alistipes sp.
ACTCAGCGTCAGTAGGACGGATGAACATATTCTTAACGAAGTGATCCTGCCAAGCAACCTCCATAATGAAACGGATCTTGAGGCGTGAGTTCTCGTTAGCACCGCAGAAAGTATCAACAACGTACAATTTCTTAGAAGAAAGCTCCTTAGCAGCAAGCTTCTTAAGCTCAGCCCAAGCAGCCTCAGTTACAGGCTTGTTATCGTTCTTGTACTCCTCAGATGTCCACCAGATTGTATCCTTAGTAGTCTCATCCATTACAAAGAACTTATCCTTAGGTGAACGGCCAGTGTACTCACCAGTCATTACGTTCACTGCACCCATCTCAGTTACAACACCCTTGTCGTAACCTGTAAGGCCCTCCTTAGTCTCCTCCTCAAAGAGAGTCTCATACGAAGGATTGTAAACAACCTCCTGTACGTCTGTAATACCGTACTTTGAAAGATCAATTGTTGCCATAGTTTAAATCGTATTAAATTATTAAATCTTCTTATATCTTTATTTTCTTCTTATTGAAAGCTTTATCTCAACACACCCCTCAAAAGTCACAAAATCGTTGCAAAGTTACATTTTTTTTTGATAGTGTGAAACTTTTAACAGATATTTTTTAATTTTTTTATAAAAATATTTTTTCACTATTCACACAACGCTAAAAACCACGTTATTATTGCATCTGGGGCATATAAAACGTCATAAATAGGGTTTCAAAAAATCTACGAACAAACGAGGAATACGACTACGCAGTTCATGAGAGGATGGCGGAGTAGACTTATCAAGTAACGATGTCACAAACATATCAGCTGCGCGGCACACTCCTAGCTCAGCAGTAGACAACATTAATTCTCGATTTATATGAAAACTACGTGCATCGAGATTAGCACTACCCAACACCACACGTTGCCCATCAATAAGTGCCATCTTAGCATGCACAAACGCACCACGCAACAAGCGCACATCCACGCCGACACCTATAACCTCCTTATACGCAGAGCGCATAACATCATCCAATAGCCATACATCACACCTTTCAGGCACGATGATTACCACACGCACTCCTCGCTCTACAGCTTTGCGGAATTTCTCGACCATCATAGCCGTGGGAAAAAGGTATGGCACGGTAATTATTAGCTCACTATGCGCATTATCCACGATATCCTCAAACAATCGAGTTATTGAGTGCTGAAATTCCGAGCAGTAGATACCGACATTACCAGAGGAGGTGTTGAGAATATCACCCACAACTCCATGATACAACATAAGATCATATTCAAATATCTTCAATAACATAGAAGCCTCATATCCCTCCATGCGTAGCTCCACATCGTGCCACACACCAAGAGTATTACCTACGACATATCTATCAGCGATGTTTACACCCCCTACGTATGCTATATTTCCATCAATGATAACCATCCTACGATGATTTCGAGAGATACCTATACGGGAAGTTATACATACCTCCACCCCACTATTAATCAAAGAATTACATAATTTACGACTGATATTCCTCGACCCATAACCATCAAGTAGCAGACGAACCGGAATACCTTGCCGCGCCTTACGCATCAACAACCGCGCAAAGGCATTTCCGATATTGTCATCCTCGTAGATATAAAACTCCATATCGATGCTTCGCCGCGCACGCTGCACATCGGCTATCAACGAGCTAAATATCTGTGACGGCGTAGTTAACAGACGTTGCCCTGGTTTATGAACATTAACTTTTTTGTACATGGTCCAAAGTGTAGTTATGATAATATTAGAACCACCATAACGGCACACTTTATGCCAAAAAATTTTGTTCTTTAAGAAAATTACTCTACCTTTGTGGAACATTTGATAAAGGAGACAACGTTCTTCGCTTGGGAGTTCTAATCTTAGGTCGATGCCACGCGACATAACCCGCTGGTAATGAGATAAGGATTAGGATTCATTATTTTTTTGTGTTGTAACAAATATAAAATTAAAAATAAAGATTATGAGCAACGAGATTATCTACCTCACCGCTGAGGGTATGAACAAACTTAAGGAGGAGCTTCACCAGCTTGTATCTGTGGAGCGTCCTGCAGCGGCGGCAGCTATTGCAGAGGCTCGCGATAAGGGTGACCTATCGGAGAATGCTGAGTATGATGCTGCACGCGAGGCACAGGGACTTTTGGAGATGCGTATTGCCAACTTGGAGCACACACTCTCTAAGGCACGTATCATCGACGAGTCTAAGATCGACACATCAAAGGTGCAGATTCTTAGCCGCGTAAAGCTTATGAACCACAACGCAAAGCGTGAGGTTGAGTATACTATCGTATCGGAGAACGAGGCAAACTTGCGCGAGGGTAAGCTTGCTATCGGCACACCTATTGCTAAGGCATTGCTCGGCAAGAAGGTTGGCGACATCGTTGAGGTTCAGGTTCCTGCAGGCACACTTAAGCTTGAGGTTTTGAACATCTCAATCTAACGATAACAAACGAAACGACAAATGGGTTGTCCACGCGGACAACCCATTTGTCGTTTAAAGTGAAAAGTGAAAAGTGAAAGGTTAAAAGTAAGGAATTATATTTATTATATCATTCTATATTAATAAACATAGCGTCGCAGACACCACACCTTTCAGTTTTCAGTTTTCACCTTTTACTTCAGAATTACTGTCTTCCATCAAAGTAGTATGGAGCATAATTCCATCCACACGCATCGTAGAACTTACGTAGATTCTCCATCTTACGACGTATAGTAGACTCATCACGACGGTCTACAGCCCACTGCACCTCACACATAGCTGCAAGACGTGGTAAGAGCTGACCCTCAACCATAGAGATATCCTTCAAATACTCCGACCACACGTTACACTGCACACCGATGATATTTTTACGTGCACTCTCGCTAATACCCTCAAATGGATCCCAGCTGTAAATCTTCTCAAAGTTAATATGACCACCGATTCGTAGACCCTCACCCTCGCGGCTCTCAGTCTGATAGAAATCGAAATAACAGATTGGTAGTGGAGTCATTACCACCTCATGACCATGCTCTGCAGCATAGGCACCAATCTTTGCACCGCGCCATGCCATAACTGTTGATGAAGGGGTTACGCCACCCTCCAAAATCTCATCCCAACCGATAATACGACGACCCTGAGCATTGAGGAACTTCTCAATACGTGTTACAAGATATCCCTGCAACGCTTCCTCATTCTCAAGACCCTGAGCCTTCATCATCGCCTGGCAATGCTCACACTCCTTCCAACGATCCTTAGGACACTCATCACCACCGATATGGATAAGCTCAGATGGGAATAACTCAATAACCTCCTTAAGGACATTCTCAAGGAATGTGTAAGTTGTCTCCTTACCAGCACACAATACCTCAGGTGTTACACCCCACATAGTCCACACATCAACCTCCTGCTCATTGCAACCGAGCCATGGAAGTGCATGGAGTGCTGCCTGTGCATGACCTGGCATCTCAATCTCTGGCACGATTGTCACATAACGCTCTGCTGCATACTTCACAACATCACGAATCTGCTCCTGAGTATAGTAGCCACCATGAGGCTTACCATCCCACCACTTTGGCTCAAGTCCATGACCGATAAGTGTCTCCTTACGTACAGAACCCTTCTCTGTTAGCTCTGGGTATGCCTTAATCTCAATACGCCAACCTTGGTCATCAGTGAGGTGCCAGTGCAAGCGATTGAGCTTATGTGCTGCAAGGATATCAATATACTCCTTAACATCATCAACACTCATAAAATGACGACATACATCGAGATGAGCACCACGATATCTGAACGAAGGCTCATCAGCAACAAATCCGTATGGCACACATCCATTGTTTGTCACCAAGATCTGACGTAGTGTTTGAAGACCATAGTATACACCTGCCTCATCACCACCAATGATAAGCACACCCTCCTCAGATACGGTCATCTCGTAACCCTCAGATGCGATGCAACTATCTGTACGTACCTTGATGCCCTTATTACCATGCTTCGACATATGCATAGGCTTCTCAAAGCCCATTGTGGCCATCATATCCTCTGAGAATCGCTCGGCTGGAGCCCACATCTCATCTACAACAATGATTCGTGTCTTATTCGTTACAGCATAATCACCCTCAGCCTCCAAATCTACATAAGCAGGCTCAGGCACCACATTAAGCTCGCGCGCAGAGAGTGTGGCAATAGAGAGCACCGATGCCACAACAACTGCTAAAAGCGTAAACATTCTCTTCATAGACTTACTATATTTATTGATTAATATTTTACATTCAATTTTACAAAGATAGAGAAAAAAGATAAGATTTCAAAACTACACCTATATTATAATATAGTACAATAGGATATTGCACGATTATTGTCTAAAATGAGTAGCAATTTAGTTACATATAATATTTGTGATTATGACAAACGACACTTACGCAAAAACAGAGTATCTTATCAATCGATGGTGGCTATCGCTTCTCGTGGGAATCATTACGATAGCCTTAGGTTTTATAATCTTGGTATACCCCACTGCCAGCTACTACACATTCGCCCTATGGTTAGGTTTATCGATACTACTATCGGGAATCATTGGTCTTCTGCAGAGCCTCTCCTCACGCAACTACTTCGTACACCGAGGATGGATTATACTCGCCGCGATAGTAGATATTATCATCGGTATTATCCTCATGTTCAACATACTTCTCTCCGAGGTTATGATGCCCATACTATTAGGATGCTGGCTTCTATATCGTGGATGTGCAATGATGGCTATGGGCAAGGATCTTCGACACTACGGAGCACGCGATGCCGGCTGGGTGATATTCTATGCCATAGTGATGATTATTCTTAGTATCGCAATACTATGGATGCCAATGACACTGGGCGCAAATATGGTTATTCTCTTTATTGCTATCGGACTAATCGTATATGGCGTTTCGATGTTTTCGCTGTCACTACGCCTATGGGAGGTGCATCGCCATGCAAGAAGCATTGGCTCAGATGAATAAAAGTAACGTAATCATATAGGTATAAAAAAGAGCAGTGCCCAAAATTTGAGCACTGCCTTTTTATGGATTTCTGCAGATTACTGCAAAATCTCAAGCATCTTGATAGCTGCTGTAGCAACAGGAGTACCAGGACCAAAGATAGCAGCTGCGCCATCCTTGTAAAGCTGATCGTAATCCTGAGCTGGGATAACACCACCTACCACAACGATGATATCCTCACGACCGAGCTTCTTAAGCTCAGCGATAATCTGAGGAACGAGGGTAAGGTGACCCGCAGCGAGTGAAGATACACCTACTACGTGTACGTCGTTCTCCACAGCCTGCTTTGCAGCCTCCTCTGGAGTCTGGAACAAAGGACCCATATCTACGTCGAAGCCGATGTCGGCATAACCTGTAGCAACAACCTTTGCACCACGGTCGTGACCGTCCTGACCGAGCTTAGCGATCATAATACGTGGCTGACGGCCCTCCTTCTTAGCAAAGTCAACACACATCTGCTTTGCCTTCTCGAATGCTGAATCTGATTTCACCTCTGCTGAATATACACCTGAGTTTAGACGAATAACTGCCTTGTA
>JAGBUS010000089.1 GCA_017630735.1 Alistipes sp.
ATATTTATTATGTGCGCGTATATGCGCGCGAAGCGTATCTTCTATCCTATGCCGTCTAATCTGGCAACCACTACTCCATCCACATCTGGAGTGTCGACTTCATCGATCCATCGACGTTGTATATGACCTCTCCCTCGGCATCGGTCTCGTATAGCTGGATGATGTATACATCCTGAAGGTTTATCTGGAAATGGCCCTTGGGAATAAGCAGTCCACCATAGTGCTGACCATCCTCAAAGTTCACCCTCACAATGGCATTTATATCCTTGGTGGCTGGGGTGAAAGTGTAGCTAAAGGGGCGGTTTACAACCTCATTAATGCGGTCCTGCTCGCTGTAGCCGAGCATAACACCCTTGTTGCCTGCGTTGTATGTTATGTCGTAGAATACCTGCGCCTTGCTATCGTAGCTATACCACAAGGTGTTATCGAGGGATGTGATTTCGGGGAATACCTTAGTCTCCTCCTCTACGGGCTCGCAACTCACAATCGTAAGGGCCAGAACGGCACTTATCAGATAGTTTATCAATCTCATATTTTATCTTAATTAGCATTTAACATATCGACAAAGGTATCGCTTTTTGTTTGATTTACAAGCCTTGGTACAAAAATAATGCGACATATTGGTCCGAAGCTCCAATATGTCGCATAACTATCAAAGCGTTTTTTTCAATTTACCAAATTTTAGTCAAAAAAATGATAATATCACCGATATTATCATTTATTCATTTAGTAAATAAAGACATTAGAAGATGTCATCTTCAGGATAGACATAGTTATCCTCAAATGTATTAACAAACTCTTTTAACCCCTCTCTATTATAGTCTGTCACCTTAAAAACGTAAACTTTCAGTACATACTCAATCTTTTGCGGTAGAATACCATAATCATTCTCTAAACTCTCACCATTGCAAAATCTCTCAAATAACTCCCATAGTTCATCGGCTGATAAACTTTGAATTGGTGGCATTTTCTTAATCTCCTCATTAAGTTTATTCTTTTCCGAAAGGTCAATAAGCATTTGCTTAATATCCTCAACTGACATAATCTTTACCATAATACCAATTTTTTAATTTTATTATTATATGTATCGTGGGTCAGTTCAGAGGTTTGCGGCTAAAGTAACGAGATATAATCAAACCCGATACGATATGCCAAATACCCCACAAGGCGGTTATAAGTACCATGCCACCGTTTGCATCCCATGTGTCGGTTGGGAAGATGTTGGGGTTGAGGAGCAGTGCAAGGCCCAATCCTGAATTTTGGATGCCAGTCTCTATGGTCACTGTACGCACATTTGCTTCACGAAGGCGTAGTAGTCGAGCTCCATAGTAGCCTGTGGCTAAAGCGCTAGCATTGTGGATGATTACTACAAGAAGTACACAAAGGATACCTGCGCAGGTGTCCCAGCTTGGCTCAATGGCGTTGAGTACCTGTGTCAGCGATACGGCAACCATACCCAAGAAGAGGATGACTGATAGTATGGTTGTTGGACGACGCATGCGTATAGAGAGGCGTGGGAAGACACGCGCACAGATGATACCAAGGATGATAGGTATGCCGAGGATGATGCCTATTGAGAAGAGCATTTCGCTAAATGGTATCTCCAGGGCTGGAAGGTTATTGTGCTCCGAGGTGTACTTGCCGTAGAGCGTGCCCCAGAACCAGAAGTTGAATGGGGTGATGATAGGTGCGAAGAGTGTTGTGATTGCTGTCATCGACACTGAGAGCTCCACATTACCCTTTGAAAGTGAGGATATAAAGTTAGATATGTTGCCACCAGGGCACGATGCCACAAGAATCATACCTATGGCTACCATTGGGGTGATAAATGGGTTAAGTATGATGGTGACAAGGAAAGTGACGGCGGGTAGGGCTACCCACTGCATGATAATGCCTACGATAGCTGGTTTAGGGTTTTTGATAATATCCTTGAACGAGTTTAGTTTGATGCCCAGGGCTACTCCAAACATGATAAATGCAAGGATGATGTTTACAATATGCATATTACCTTGTGTCAGAGCGATGTGTAGGCCGTCGATATTCTGCAATAGTTCCCTCATAACTATAAGTTAGGTTAATTGCGCGCTTGTGTGTGCGCGTGATCTTTGTTTAATAGTGTAAAATAGTTTTGCAAAAATATTAATAATTTGTCAAATTGTGTCATTTTGTTTGAGCTTTGTGGTCTTTTGCTCGTTAAAATAAGTATAAAGACGTAGTGATAGGGTAAACGACCCGAACGGAGGGGTGCTCAGGCGGGCTGTGTTCTTGTGAGTCCTTATAGGTTATGGTGTGGTACTTGTCTGCGATAATGGTCTGCGGCCCCATCAGAACCCATCAGAACTCATGGCTCCCGGCCCGCGATAACTCGCCGTGCTTCCTCTCGTCAACAAAAAAATATCTCGCTTATTTCGTAACTTCAAAAATAATCACTATCTTTGCACCCTCTTTGCGCGCGTACGGAAGTGCGTGACACAGAGAGCGAGAACATTATTTATTAATTTTTAACGAGCGATTGTATCGCAAAAAACTATTTCCATTATGGAGCAGAACAAAATTGTAGCGAACGAGAATTTCGATTGGAATGCGTTCGAGAATGACCTTGGCGTTTACGACCAGTCGAAGGAGGCTATCGAGGCAGCTTATGGCCAGACCATGTCTAACGTAGCTGTAGGCGAGGTTGTTGAGGGTACTGTTACCGAGATCAACAAGCGCGAGGTTACCGTTAACATCGGTTACAAGTCTGAGGGCCTTATCGCCGCATCAGAGTTCCGTTACAACCCCGACTTGACTGTAGGCGAGAAGGTTGAGGTTTACGTTGAGTCGGTTGAGGATAAGGGTGGCCAGTTGGCTCTCTCTCACAAGAAGGCTCGTCAGCTTAAGAGCTGGGATCGTGTTAACGAGGCTCTCAACAACGACGAGATCATCAAGGGTTACGTTAAGTGCCGCACTAAGGGTGGTATGATCGTTGACGTATTCGGTATCGAGGCATTCTTGCCCGGTTCACAGATCGACGTTAAGCCCATCCGCGACTACGATGTTTAC
>JAGBUS010000090.1 GCA_017630735.1 Alistipes sp.
AGCTCCTTGTAAACCTCAGGCATAACCTCCTCGAGTGAAGGATACTTCTCAGCACGCTCCTCCTCAGAGATGTTCTGAGCCTTAGCCCAACGACGCGAACCCTCGATAGTAATCTGCTGTGGTGTGCGGATACCTGCTACTACGTCCTCACCCTGTGCATTGATAAGGTACTCACCGTTGAAGATGTTCTCACCTGTTGCTGCATCACGAGAGAATGCTACACCAGTTGCAGAGTTCTCACCCATGTTACCGAATACCATTGCCTGAACAGATACTGCAGTTCCCCACTCCTCAGGAATGTTGTTGAGCTTACGGTAGAGGATAGCACGCTCGTTCATCCATGAACCGAATACTGCGCAGATAGCACCCCAAAGCTGATCCCATGCGCTTGTTGGGAAGTCCTTACCTGTCTGAGCCTTGATAGCCTTCTTGAACTCTACTACGAGCTCCTTCAAATCCTCTGTTGTAAGATCTGTATCGTTCTTAACACCGCGCTTCTCCTTCTGAGCGTCGATGATAACCTCGAATGGATCGTGATCCTCCTTAGACTGTGGCTTCATATCGAGAACTACGTCACCGTACATCTGTACGAAACGACGATATGAGTCCCAAGCAAAACGTGGGTTGCCAGAGAGTCTTGCCATAGCCTCAACAGCCTCGTCGTTCATACCGAGGTTAAGGATGGTATCCATCATACCTGGCATTGAAGCGCGAGCACCTGAACGTACTGAAACAAGAAGTGGAAGGTTTACATCGTTGAACTTACGACCTGTAAGGTTCTCGATGTTCTTAATTGCTGCCTCAACCTCTGGGCGCAACAACTCGATAACACGCTCCTTACCCTCCTTGTAATACTCCGAACAAGTATCGGTAGTGATGGTGAATCCTGGAGGTACAGGAATACCAATCAAGTTCATCTCGGCAAGGTTAGCACCCTTACCACCGAGCAACTCTCGCATCTTGCCATTACCCTCAGCCTCTTTGTTACCGAAGGTGTAGACACGTTTTACATCTGCCATAATTGTCTATTTTATAATTAGTTAAAAGATAATTTACTGTATAATATGGTGCTATTTCTCCCAATTAGGGTTGAATAGCTTACAAAAGTAAATAATATTTTTGAAAAAAGCAATAATTATGCAATCAAAAAGTGGGCTAAATGGTTAATTTTATTTTAAAAAAATAGGCGTATAGATAGATGTATAAAGAAAATGTCCCGTCATTTGTGGCGGGACATTGATAATTACAATAACATAATATACATAAGCATACGATGCGGGTCGTTTTGGTCATAAATGTAAATTTAGATTTGAGAGATAAGGACCTCCACAGGGTTCTGTGGAGGTCACTCAAATTACCTTATGTTTTTGTAAGCGATACTAAGATCCTATGTCATCTACTTATCTCCTTTGTTAGCCGTATCAGATTGAACTTTGCGCCTTCTTTTGCGGGGTTCTGGTTCAGGATGGTTTTGCTGCCACTCCAGAGCCTCTACCATTGTAGCAATAAGTTCCTCCTCAGGTGTATCAATGGGCTTATAGGTTCTATTAATCAATCGTCCATTCTCCTTTCGCGGTGGTGTAGGGCAACTCTTCCAAGTGACGAACTCATAGTACAACTTGCAATTCTCATCCATATCACATAATCGATCTATGCTAATGCGAGCAGTACTTCTATTATGCAGCGTACTTGCAGATCTTAATTTGGTCGCCTTGATAAAGTCACGATCAAATTCACCAGACCTTACATAAGTATTATCATACTCTTTATCAACCATTTTACTATGTTGCTCCATCCACTCTATTGCTTTGCGGAATAGTGTAGGCATATCGGTATCCTCAATCTTTAGTTTTAGGAATGGTAAAGCTTTACAACCCATACCTCCCCAAGGAAGAATTGGGTAGTAAGGGAAAAGCCAATAGGAGTTGTCTACTGGATCAACATATATCATAATTGATTTGAAACGTTTACTATTCATATTATTTACATTTTATATGCCTCTAAATTCAAAAAAGATATAATGATGCTCAATTGCATAGCCGACTAAATTGCCTATTTGCCATAAGATATTAAAAAACAAAATAGCATATATTGCCCAATTTTTTCAGTTCCCTCTGATAATAGCAATAAAATTTTTATTAATCATTTCTGCTGTAGTTGAGAATGTCATTTATGCTAATTTCTATAGCATAAAACTATACACCTACTTTTCAATTACACCACTGCCCTCGACGTTCTCGCCATCGTACCACGCGGCAAATTGTCCCGCTGTAATACCTCGTTGTGGCTCGTCGAAGAGGATATACAATCCATCCTCATCCATAATAAGTTCTGCGCCCTGAAGTGGCTGTCGATAACGTATGCGTACCATATATCGGCGACGCTCGCCAATCTGCATGGCGTGCGAAGGATCTACCCAGTGTATATCTTCGTTGAGAATATGCAATGCCTTGCGATAGAGTCCTGGGTGGTTGTCGCCCTCACCAACATATATCACATTATCCTTAACATCTGTGCCGATAACAAATAGCGACTCCTTACGTCCGCCTATACCTAGACCCTTGCGCTGACCAATAGTGTAGAAGTGTGCGCCCTGATGCGTACCTATCTTCTTGCCATCGCGAACGGTTAGACGATATGGTTCACTTAGTGTCCTGTAATCATCTTGTTCACAGTTTTTTACGAAACGTGGTGAGTGGGGTAGTATCTCGTGAATATTGCCCTCTTTAGTCGCCAATTTCTGCTGTAGAAACACGGGTAAATCAACCTTTCCTACAAAGCATATACCTTGTGAGTCTTTGCGCTTTGCTGTGGCAAGTTTCTGCTCCTCGGCAATACGTCTAACCTCTGGTTTTAGAAGGTCTCCAATTGGAAACATAGCATAGCTTAACTGCTCCTGTGTAAGCTGGCAAAGGAAGTAGCTTTGGTCCTTATTAGGGTCACTGCCAGCTAAAAGTTTATAATGTGTAACACCCTCGCTATCAGTCTGCTCCTCGCGTCTGCAGTAGTGACCTGTTGCTACACGCTCGGCACCCAATTTGAGTGCCTCCTTGAGGAATACATCGAATTTTATTTCACGGTTGCAGAGTACATCGGGGTTAGGCGTGCGTCCCTTCTCATATTCCGAGAACATATACTCGACAACTCTCTCGCGGTACTCTTTCGAGAGGTCGACATAATGAAACTCTATGTCAAGGCGTTTGGCTACCAACTCGGCAAAAACCTGATCGTCATACCAAGGACAATCACCCTCAAGAGTACCCGTTGTATCATGCCAATTACGCATAAAAAGTCCTATCACCTCGTGACCTTGTTGCTTCAATAGATAAGCTGCCACAGATGAATCGACACCACCAGATAATCCTACAACAACGCGCATAATTATAAGCGGGTAAGTCTATTATTTAATAAGTTGCATAAACTCGTCGCGTGTGCGAGGGTCTGAAAGGAATACGCCAGTAAATGCCGATGTTGTAGTTACTGAGCGTTGTTTCTCTACACCACGCATCTGCATACATGTATGGCTTGCTTCAATAACTACTGCAACACCAAGTGGATTAAGAGCTTGCTGTATGCTGTCGCGTATCTGTACGGTAAGACGCTCCTGAACCTGCAGACGACGTGCAAAGCACTCAACTACACGTGCCACCTTTGACAATCCTGTGATATAGCCATTGGGTATATATGCAACATGTGCCTTACCAATAAATGGTAACATGTGGTGCTCGCAAACCGAGAATAGCTCGATATCCTTAACAAGTACCATCTGCTGATACTCCTCCTTGAACATTGCAGAGCGAAGAATCTCGATAGGGTCCTGTGCATAGCCCTTTGTGATGAATGACATCGCCTTGGCTACACGCTCAGGTGTCTTGAGCAATCCCTCACGATCTGGATCCTCGCCGAGGAGACGAAGTATCTCACGGTAATGCACCATCAACTGCTCGATGTTATCCTGGTTGTATATATCTTCGCGTTTATAGTTTGTTAGTTCATTCATAATATATAAATATGTATGTGCCTTTTATAAAGCAAAATTATGTAAATAAACGTTAATCTGCAAATCGGTAATTAAAATTTCGGTAATTACTCCATAGCTGGTGTTGTGAAAAGTATTACATTCTCCTCCTCAAGGCGAATCTTAAGCCAGTTTTCTAACTTCTGTTGTGTCTCATTGCTAAGATTCTCGGATGTTCGAACCATAACAATTATAGATAGATTTGTACTATCACTCTTCGCTGCAGAGACACTCTCGCCACGTGTGATGTGTACTTCGCTGATAGAGGGGTAGTTGTTTGCTATCTCGCGTGTTAGCTGAGTATATGGTATTTTGTTAGCCTCGTATGTCTTGAGCTCGGTGCGCAGACGCATAATCTCCTTGTCGCGCGTGCCAATCTCCTGATCCATGCGATCATATATGCCCTTCACCATCTCTATTTCATCAACATCTTCGGTGGTAGTATTATTGGTAAGTATTATCGACTCGCTCTTAATGTCGTACTTTTCGGCTGTATTATATATCATCGCCTTGGTATCCTCATCAAGTGCCTCGCCAACAAAGAATAGCTCAATGGTAGAGCTATCTGTATGGTCTATCTTATAGTCGTAGATAATGCTTTTACCATAATTCTTTGAGTGCTTTGCAAATGCTGTGGCGTTCATCTCAAAGTTATTCTGTTGTATGAGGATTACTGCAGACCAGATACTTGGAACAATAAACAAAACTATAAGTAGTGTTACAATACGCTTTGTTTTACGACCTGTGTCGATATCCTTAAACTCCTTTTGTCTGAATTCAAAATACTTAACACTCAAATATGTAGCAAGCATAATAAAGAGGCAATTGATGAAGAATAGATATAACGCACCAAAGAAATAACCTATATTGCCACTTGCCAAACTAAAGCCTGCAGTGCATAATGGAGGCATCAGAGCAGTGGCTATGGCTACGCCAGAAAACACTGTGCCCTTATCTTTTCGGCACTGCTCCAATATTCCTGCAAAACCACCAAAGAGCGCAATAAGTACATCGTATATCGTAGGATTGGTTCGCGCTAACAACTCTGTCGGGTTGCTCAGACTTAGAGGTGTAATCATGAAGTATAGGAACGATGCAGTGAGACTTATTATAACCATCACAAACAGATTCTTGCCCGATGACTTCATTAACTCCACATCGCTGATACCAAGACCTAGTCCCATGCCAAAAATAGGACCCATAAGTGGTGAGATGAGCATTGCTCCGATTACCACAGGTATGGAGTTAACATTCAAACCTATAGATGCTATGATAATGGCGATAGCTAAAATCCATGCATTAGGACCTCTAAAATATATGTTGTTGCGAATGTTTTTCTCTGCAGACTCTGTGTCGATATGTCCTGCAAGATTAATAGATGAGCGGAATAGTATCCCTAAGTTTTTTATTATTCCCATAAGTTATAATGCATATTTTTACAAATATAAGAATTTTGTTCGGATAAAGCAACTGTATAAAAAAATAAGGAGCACCTGCTCCTTATTTTTTATAGGTCTAATAGTCCTTCTGGAAGAACAAACTTTATTATCCGCTTATCAAAGTCGATGTGTGCTATAAACTCCTCGGCAGCGGGGATAAGATGTCTTTTATCATCGAGCGATATCTCAAAGAGTGGATTTGCCTCGCTGTCGTAGTAGTCTGTAAGTTCGCCTTTGCGACCATCTACTACAACGCTGAAACCAATCAAATCCTCCATGTAGAATTCGTCGTCGTCCTCCTCATTCTGCTCCTCCTCGATAAATATTTCACGACCTACAAGAAACTCCTCAGCACGACGCACGGAGTCAATGTCGTCAAATGTGATGATAGCACCAGCCTGACCGCGACGCTCAAACGAATTACAAAAAATAGGAACCGCGAGCTTGTCAATAATGACAAACAGCGGTTCCTGTGTTGAGAAATCGTCGGGGAAATTAGTGTAAAGAGTAACCATCACACCGCCATCATTGCCGAATATTCGACCTATGCGTCCCACGGCGATCATAAGCACCCGAGAATTAAGCCTCAGTAGCTTCCTCTGCTGTCTCCTCAGCAGCCTCGGCAGCCTGTGCAGCAGCCTCAGCGGCAGCAGCAGCCTTCTTCTCAGCGATTGCTGCAGCGCGATCCTCCTTGATCTTTACCTCAGCAGCGAGCTGTGCCTTCTTAGCAGCGTTTGCGTCAGAAGAGAGCTTGTTAGCCTTAGCGTCGATCTTGCCCTGCTTCTCCTGCAACCACTTGTTGAAGCGTGCCTCAGCCTCAGCCTCAGTGAATGCGCCCTTAGCAACACCACCCATAAGGTGCTTCATATACATTACGCCCTTGTACGAGAGGATTGCTCGACAAGTGTCCGTAGGTTGTGCGCCCTTAAGTAACCAACCCAAAGCTCGGTCGAACTTCAAATCGATTGTAGCAGGATTCGTGTTAGGGTTGTAAGTACCCAACTTCTCAATGAACTTACCATCACGTGGCGCTCTGCTATCTGCGGCAACGATGTGGTAGAAAGCATAACCCTTCTTACCGTGACGTGCCAAACGAATTTTAACAGCCATTTGCTATAAAATTTTATTGGTTAATAATTAATACGCATAACCCTTTTGGGTTTTTAAGCGTGCAAATATAGATACATTTTTTTTTACTGCCAAATGTTTTTAGTGGAAATGTGCGAAATATCAGCAAAATACCTTACTTTATTATATATAATATAGCTTTTTTGGATGTTTTGATGCATTTGTGGCTTGTAATTTGTAGGTGTTTAGGTGAGTTTAACTTTTAAAACCATTGAAATTATGATGCCAGTAAAGAAATTAAATCGACTTCCAGGACTCTTTGGTGATATGTTCTTTGACCAGTGGCCAGAGTTTTATACTAAACGTAGTACGCCTCAGATAAATGTTATTGAGACGGACAAAAAGTTTAAGATCGAAATCGCTGCGCCAGGTATGACTAAGGATGACTTGAAGGTCGAGTTGAATAATGACAATCAGTTGATAGTTTGTCTTGAAAAGGAGATGGATAAAAAGGAGGATGGTGCTCCTTGTTGTGGAGATGCAGATTGCTCCTCGGATGAGAAGCACCACTACCTCCGCCGAGAGTTTTATATCACATCATTCAGGCAGATTTTTAATCTCCCCGACAATGTAGATCGTGATAAAATTTCGGCTAAGATGAATCATGGAGTGTTGCGTATAAAACTTCCAAAGAGGGAGGGAGCTACAGCAATTCCAGAGATGAAACAGATTGCCATTGAGTAGTTGTCTAACAAAAAGAGCCTGTCTATCCTTTGTGGTTAGGCAGGTCCTTTTGTTATGTAATACTAAACTATTTTTTGCTTTCCTCTTCGCGTTCGCGCAATTGTCGTGATATCTCGGCAATGCTCTTGAGTAGTGCCCATGAAACCATCGTAGTTGCAAAAATCAAAATGGCTATACATATTGCCCAAAGCATAGGTGATGGTATGTCGAAGCTGACGATAATTGGGGCTATTAACGTTCCGAATGTGCAGAAAAGACCTAAGATGAGCGTAATATCACCAGCGTTTACAAGTACAGCTTCGCGGAAGATGTACTTGTATTTTGGGCGTGGTGTAGCGTTTGTGAAATTATCGCGTATTACAACGTCGCTGATACCCTCTGGTGTAGGCTCGCAACTATCTTCTGGTCTATCTGCATTACAATGTGGGCAGGTTGATAAATCATTGCTCACAAGGTTATTGCAGTGGCGACATAGCCATTCATTGATACTCTGATTTGTCATATTTATTATGCTTATTTTGTTGCCTTAGTGTGGTCGATGTCGCATCCAGCGCAGTTTCCTGAACAAATGTTATCAGAGTCGCAATCGTTAAGTCCCATATCTTCGCGAGTCTCCTGTACAGCGCACTTAATTCCCATTTTTTGCATTGTGGGATTTGTTGAAATCTCCGACTGAATATGATGTCCTTTGAAGATATATGTGAGTGAAAGGGCAAGGGCAAAGAAGCCTACCGCTCCAATCGATACAAGAATAGTTACTAATAATGTTGACATATTTTTTGTTTTATAAATGCAAAATTGTATGATTTTATTGTGCTTTTCGGTGCAAATTTATATATTTGCAGAGTAATTTGCAAATGTTGCAGTTGGTCGTTAGGTGAGCGACTCTATTTAATTGTTTTATATTCACTTATTTAGTGTATGAAGATAGTTATTGCTGGTGCTGGAGATATGGGAACACACCTCTCGAAGATGCTTAGTGGTAATGGTCATGACCTTACGGTTGTGGATGTTGATCCTAAAGCATTGGTTGAAGTGGGTAACCTTGTAGATGTTGTAACTGTGGAGGGCGATACTACGCAGTTCTCGGTGTTGCGTCGTGCCGGTGTGCGTAAGTGCGATCTATTTATCGCTGTGCGCTCAGTGGAGAATGATAATATTCTTTCGGCAGTTATGGCGAAGCAGCTTGGTGCGAAGAAGGCGATTGCGCGTATTGATAGTAAGGAGTATCTCGAACCTAATAGCAAGGAGATATTTATTGATATGGGTATCGATTATCTCTTCTATCCTGAGCAGATTGCTGCGCATGAGGTTATTAATCTCCTTGGTCATACATCATCTACTGAGTATGTTGATTTTGCTGGCGGTAAACTATCTATGGTGGCTTTTCGCCTTGAGTTAACATCTCCATTGTTGGGTCGCTCGGTTATAGATGCAGATAATGAGGATGAGGACTTAGAGTATCGCGTGGTTGCAATCGTGCGAGGCTCAAAGACTATAATACCTACGGCAGATGATAGATTTGAGGAGGAGGATATGGTCTATGCAATATCGCGTAATAGTGCTACGCATAGAGTGGTTGAACTTTCAGGACGACGTGAGGTAGAGATACGTAATATGATGATTCTTGGAGGTTCGCGTATTGGTGTGCGTATAGCTAACGAGTTGCAAAACGATATAAATATAAAGCTCGTGGATTACAACGCCGACAAAGCGTTCCACCTTGCAGAGCGTCTCGATAAAACTCTTATCATCAACGAGGATGGACGCGATACTGAGGCGATGATGGAGGAGGATTTGGCAGGTATGGATGCCTTTGTTGCTGTTACTGGACGTAGTGAGACAAATATTCTTGCGGCGATGCTTGCTAAGCGAATGGGTGTGAAGAAGGTAATTGCCGAGGTGGAGAATATAAACTACATTTCGCTTGCCGAGAGTATCGGTGTAGATACGATAATCAACAAGAAGCTTGTTACGGCATCTAATATCTTCCGCTTTACTATGACATCTGAGGTGCAGGCTATTAAGTGTCTAACAGGTAGTCAGGCAGAGGTGATGGAGTTTATTGTTAAGCCTAACTCTCCTGCTACGAAGCATAAGATTCGAGATTTGGGACTACCAGACGATTCAATAATTGGAGGTGTTGTGCGTGGCGATAGAGTATTTATTGCTGTGGATGATACTCAGATAAATGCCTATGATAGGGTAGTTGTTTTTGCAATGCCTGAGGCGGTGATGCGTGTGGCAGAGTTCTTTAACTAAATTATGAGAACTATTTCGTAAATAATTAATTAAAAATATAACACTAACTCTTAACTATGTACATAGCAATTGCAGGAAATATCGGTAGTGGAAAGACCACACTAACCGAGATACTTACAAAACGTTATGGCGCAAAACCTTATTATGAGGATATTGCAAATCCATATATAAGTGACTTCTACGAGGATATGGGTCGATGGTCTTTCCATTTGCAGCTGTGGTTCCTTGGTAGCCGTATTCAGCAGACCTTGACAATGTTGGCTGACGAGTCGGATAACATTGTGCAAGATAGAACTATTTATGAGGATGCCCATATCTTTGCAGATAATCTTCATTCTATGGGTCTAATGGCAAGCCGTGACTTCGATACTTATATGAAGATGTTTAATATCGAGCAGGCATTACTTCCAAAGCCAGATGTGTTGATATACTTAAAGGCGAGCGTGCCTACGTTGATATCGCAGATTAAGATGCGCGGTAGGGATTATGAGCAGAATATTGACGAAGAGTATCTCGGACGTTTGAATGAGAAGTATAACTACTGGATAGAGAATATCTATGAGGGTCGTGTGCTGGTCGTAGATAAGGATGTTGATGACTTTGTTGCCGACCCTGCGATAATTGACCGTATATGTGCCTCTGTGGAGGAGATGTGTACAGGTAAGAGACAGCTCTAATATAGTTAATGTAATAGATTATATAAAGCAATGGCAATACCACTACCTAAGGAGTTTATATGCTCGATGCGAGAGATGTTAGGTGACGAGGCTGAGAAGCTGTTCGTTGCCCTCGATACTCCTGCAGAGGTCTCTATACGACTCAATCCTGCAAAGCCTGCAGAGGTTTTCGAGGGAGAGTCGGTGGGTTGGTCGCCTATGGGACGTTATCTCGCTGAGCGTCCTCAGTTTACTCTCGATCCATTGATGCATGGCGGTGCTTACTATGTTCAGGAGGCATCATCTCAGTTTGTAGCCCACTTGCTAAAGGATGATGATCTTGATGGTGGTCGTATACTTGATATGTGTGCTGCTCCAGGAGGTAAAACTACGATATATTCATCGAAAGTTGGACGAAGTGGACTTGTTGTGGCAAATGATATAAACCGAGGTCGTACATTGGCTCTTGCCGATAATGTTCAGCGATGGGGTATGGGTAATGTTGTTGTTACTTGCACGGAGCCTCGATATATCGGAGATTTTGAGTCGTGGTTTGATGTTGTTGCTGTAGATGCTCCTTGCTCTGGCGAGGGTATGTTTCGTAAGATGGAGGAGGCTCGCACCGAGTGGTCACCAGCATCTGTAGACCAGTGTGTTGAGCGTCAACAAGAGATACTCACAGAGGCATGGCGAGCACTACGTCCAGGAGGTAAGCTGATATATAGCACATGCACTTTTAATGACAAGGAGGATGAGGGTATTGTGCGTTGGCTCTTGGATACGTATGGAGAGGAGTTGGTGGTAGCGAAACATGTTGAAACAGCCGATGAGTGGGGTATAGTACGTAGTGAGATAGGTCCATTCCAATGTTTCCATTTCTATCCTCATAGCGCACGTGGTGAGGGTTTCTTTGCTGCCGTGGCGTGTAAAAGTGAGGGCGTGGCTAAGCGACGTACACCAAAGGCGCGACGTAAAGTGTTTACTATACTCCAGGGAAAGGATTTGGCTGAAGTATCACGTTGGGTAGATGATAGTAAATCTATGAGCTTCAGATGTGTTGGTGATATGGTTTATGGCTATGACAATGCCGTGATAGACGATGTCACTCATATCTCTGAATCGCTAACGGTTGTCTACTCAGGTGTGGCTATGGGACAACTATTTAAAGGTAAGTTAAAGCCAGAACATCCATTATCTTTGTTCGTAGGGTGCAATAAGAGTGTAGTACCTTTTGTAGAGGTGTCATTGGAGGATGCACTTGACTATCTTCGTAGACAGGATATTGATGCTAAGCAATTTAGTGAGGGAATAAATATTGTGGCATATAAAGGTGTGGCGATTGGTTTTATCAAGCGTATCGGAGCGCGTTGCAACAATATGTATCCTAAAGATTTGAGAATATTAAACTTATAAATAAATGTAGATATGGCAAAGCTACTTTATTCGATGGGTGAGGTGACTGAGATGTTTGATGTTAATGCGTCGCTCATTCGTTATTGGGAGTCGAAGTTCGATTGTATTAAGCCTCACAAGAATAAGAAGGGTAATAGAATGTTTACCCCTTCAGATATTGAGAACCTTAAGCTTATATACCATCTTGTTAAGGAGAAGGGTATGACTCTTGAGGGTGCTAATATGGCGATGAAACGTCGAGGTAAGAGTGTTCAGCGCGATGTCTCTATCTTGGAGCGTCTGCAGAATATACGTGCTATGCTTTTGGAGGTGCGCGAATCATTGGGCGATAACTCTCCTGTGGAGTATGAGGCACCTATCGAGGCTATGACCGAGCTTATTACAGATGTTGAGAGTGAGGCAAAGGCAGATGTTGTCAAGGGTGTGACTACTCCTGAGAGTGTAAGCGAAGAGATGGTTGCTGCAGAGGAGCCAAAGGCAGAACTCAAGGAGGAGGCTAAGGAGGAACCTGCAGAGGAGCAACCTAAGCGTCGTGGTCGTCCACGTAAGGCTGTGGAGAGCACTGAGGAGGATTCACAGAGTGTGACACGTCGCCGTACTAAGGCAAAGAAGGGTGAGGAGAAGGAGTTGTTCCCATTCTATGAGCAGTCTTTGTTTTAATTGTGTGGCACTATGAAGATTAGAGATATAGCTGCGGCAATTGAGGAGTTTGCACCTCTCGCTCTTCAGGATGACTACGATAACTCAGGTCTTGTTGTTGGTCGTCTTGATGATGAGGTACATAAGGCCCTTTTTGCTGTAGATGTTACTGAGGAGGTGCTTGATGAGGCGGAGCGCGAGGGTTGCGATATCATCATTACACACCATCCAATAATCTTTTCGCCTATTAAGCGTCTCAACTCTCAAACATACGTTGAGCGATGTGTTGAGCGTGCTATACGTAAGGGTATTGCGCTGTATGCTTGCCATACAAATCTCGATAGCACGGTTAATGGTATGAGCTGGCAAGTGGGCTCTATGATTGGTCTCGATGCAATGACGGTGCTTGAGCCACGTAGGGATAATCCCGCGGTTGGTTATGGTGTGGTGGGTGTGTTGCCACGTCCTGAGGATGCAATGACGCTACTTAATCGCATCAAGAGCATCTTCAATGTTGGAACTATACGTTACAGCGATATTCCATCAGAGGGTATGATGGTGCGCCGCGTGGCTATATGCACAGGCGCTGGTCGCTCGTTGATTAACGATGCTTTAGCAGCCGAGGCAGACCTCTATATCACTGCTGATTTGCGCTATAATGACTTTATGATGGGCGAAAATCGCATGATATTGGCAGATATAGGACATTTTGAGAGCGAATTTTGTGCAATTCGTATCTTAGATGATGTTTTATCAAAAAAAATGTGTAACTTTGCCGTTCGCAAGAGCGTATGCTCGCGAAACCCGATACACTATTTATTCTGAGAATAAAATAACTAATTGAATAACTATATGGCACAGAAGAAGACTAACGAAGTTGACTACTCGATGCAGGAGAAGATTATGGCTCTTTATGAGTTGCAGAAGATTGACTCGGCTATCGATGAGATTAATAAGGTGAAGGGTGAGTTGCCTTTGGAGGTTCAGGACCTTGAGGATGAACTTGCAGGTCTCAACACTCGCATCGAGAATATCAATGCAGAGATTGAGGAGCTTAACTCATTGACACGTCAGCGTAAGCGTGAGGTAGACCAGGCAAAGATTATGATTGGCAACTACAAGGAGCAGCAGAACAACGTTCGTAACAACCGCGAGTACGATGCCATCACTAAGGAGATAGAGTATCAGGAGCTTGAGATTGAGCTTGCTGAGAAGCGTCTTAAGGAGTATAATGCACAGGTTAAGTCAAAGAAGGCTATCATCGAGGAGACTAACGACCTTGTTGCAGAGCGCATGATCGACTATAAGGCAAAGAAGGAGGAGTTGGATTCTATCGAGGCTGAGACAGCACAGCAGGTTGCCGACCTTATGGCTAAGGCAGAGGTTGCTAAGCAGCCTATCGACGAGCGTCTTCTTGCTGCATACAACCGTATCCGTAGCAACGTGCGCAACGGTCTTGCAGTAGTTACTGTTACTCGTGATGCTTGTGGTGGTTGCTTCAACCGCATCCCTCCTCAGCGTCAGGTGGATATCCGTCAGGGTAAGAAGCTTATCGTTTGTGAGTATTGCGGTCGTATCCTCGTTGCAGAGTAATCTGTAGGTAGGGTAGCGATACGCTCGAATGTTAATACTCCAGCCAGCAATGGTTGGGGTATTAACTTTTTTGTTCTATAAGTCCAAAATCCTTGCGTTATACTTTTGCACCTATAGAAAATAATTTATACCTTTGTATGAATTATATGCGTACGTGTGCGTACGCACGTAATACGTGAATGATATAACTATAAAAAAACTACATAAACTATGAAACGAATTATTGCCCCTTCGGTGCTTTCTGCCGATTTCGGAAACCTTAACCGCGATATGGAGATGCTCAATCGCTCTCAGGCAGAGTGGGTACACGTTGATGTTATGGATGGTGTATTTGTGCCAAACATTTCGTTTGGTTTCCCTTTGATGAAGCCTATGCGTAAGGCTACAGATAAGGTCTTGGATGTACATCTTATGATTACAGCGCCTGAGAAGTATGTGGCACGTTTCGTTGAGGCAGGAGCAGACTATGTTACCTTCCACTATGAGGCAACCGAGAATATCCAGGAGTGTATCGACCTTATCCGTAAGGCGGGTGCAAAGGTGGGTATCTCTATCAAGCCAGGTATTGAGCCAGAGGTTTTGGATAAGTGGCTCGACCAGCTCGACCTTATTTTGGTGATGAGTGTTGAGCCAGGCTTCGGTGGTCAGAAGTTTATGCCATCGTCAATCGCTAAGTGTGAGTATTTGTCGAAGAAGAAGGTTG
>JAGBUS010000001.1 GCA_017630735.1 Alistipes sp.
AGAGTAACGCGGAAACTATCGACCTTACCACAACGTGCCAAAAACTGTTTTGCGGCTTTCTTGGGGCCCATAGTGTGGCTACTTGATGGGCCATTGCCTATTTTGTATAACTCTTTAAGTGATTCCATACTTTAATTAAAAACTATCCTATATTAGGTGCGTAATGTTTGATGTTTGGTTAAACGTGTCGCAAAATCTCTTCCAAACTCTCAAAATGATTCTTGTAATCCTCCAACGAGCGGGTAATAACCTCGTATGCCTCTTCGCGACCATAGGTGGCTACGATGTCAACTCTCTTGCGTTGTTCGGGGTCATTTTCCGATACGGGCATATCCTTGTAAGTAAGGAAATAGTGCTTTAATCTATCCACTACGGCGTGGGGCAATTCGCTCACGTCGTTATATCCGCGATATGTGGCATCGTTGCGCAGAACGGCGATAATCTTATCGTCGGCCTCGTTTCCGTCCAACATACGGAAGCCTCCGATTGGCTTTACGCTGGCTATGATGTCACCGTGCGATATGGTGCGCTCTGTAAGTACGCATACATCCAATGGGTCGCCATCGCCCTTGATGTCCTCGCGGCAGGATTTTTCCATACAGAAGTCGGCAACCAGGTCACCACAAAAACTCTGCGGGATAAAACCGTAAAGCGCAGGGACGACAGTCGAGTATTTTTGAGGGCGGTCGATGCGGATATAGCCGCTGACCTTGTCTAACTCATATTTGACGGTATCAGTCGGTACCATCTCGATAAAGGCTGTGACAATCTCTGGAGCATCTTCACCTACCTCCAGTCCGTGCCAAGGGTGAGATTTGTAGCGAAGTCCCATCAGGCGTACTATCGGGTCATTGATTTTGTTTCCCATAATCGCAGGTTTTATTTCGTTTAATTTGAGTTCTATCTAAAATTGGTTGTCGGTTGTGTTTAGCCAATAATGTAACGAGCTGCACGGGGCATTATCTTATAGATAAGATTAGTGAGCAGCATACACATAGTAAATACTATTGCAACCGTACATATTACGCAAATAGGAGTCGGCAGACCCAATGGCATCACGATAAGTAGGGCCGGGCCTATGAAGATGTAGTGCATAAGGTATGAGCCGAATCCGCACTTTGTTACATTGGCGAGTGCCGCTTGCAGACGAGGTGATGTTATGTGAACACGTTGCAGGGCGATAAACATTCCGATAGCCATAATCACGACATTAGGTGAGCAGAATTGCCAGAACATCTCAAGCAGTTCGGGAGCCTCTTCGTAACTATATTGTGAGGCCAGGGTGCTGAAACCTGTGTAGGTTACGATATAACCAGATATGTAGAGCATAATACCTACTGCTACAGCCTTTATTGAGCGCAGACGATTGCCCTTGCCAAGAAGATGGCCGAGTAACAGGTAACCAGTAAATCCCGAAAAATAGTAGAATGTGCCAAAACTATTCCACGCACATACACCGAAAATATCGGGTGAGATGAGTTGTGTCAAATAGGGTAGCATAAGCGAGCAACCCCACAAAATGACATATGTGCGCGTTAGTGTATCATCATTCTTCTCTAACCAAGCCGAGAAGAAAGGCATCAAAAGATAGAGCCCAATGAGCATATAGAGATACCACATATGGGTTGTATAACCGTTGAATGTAAACGGTATCATCGCGATATTCTTCAACATATCGCCTGCCTCTTGCGATGGCGAGAACTCAAATGGGAAGAATATAGTGACAATCTCCTTGTCCAATCCAAGCAGGCCCGTAACCCAAGGTACCATATAATATATGGCCGACCATATAAGCATCGGGAACAATACGCGCGGTATGCGACGACGATAGAATTGTGATGCGGATTCTCTGACGGGCAGGAGCAATAATCCTGTCATCATAGCAAACAGAGGTACGCTCGGACGCATAAGCGAGCCGATGAATGCCCCCCAGAAGGCGTTGTTGCTATCCTCTTGAGGCGTGGCGTTGAAAATATCTACACAATGGGCCGATATGACCATAAGTAGTGCTATTAGTCTGACTAAATCGAGCCAGACGATTCTGCCGTTTTTGTCTTTGCCAAATATCATACTGCTATTTATTTCAAATCTTGTGCGATAATGCCAAACAAATATACGGAAAATATTTTGAAACAAATAATTGTTTGTCGAAAAAGTGGAATGTTAATTTTGCGCGAAGAGGTGGCGTGGGAGTAAAATGGTAACCTTTTGTAAAATTGAGGTGTGATTTATAAATTAGTTTGCTATTGCCAAAAATAATTGCTATATTTGCGTTGGATTTTTGCGGCTTGGTGCGAAAGGCCTTCCGCAAAGAGTACAAACAGAACTGTTATAGTAACAAATAAACTCTTCTAAATTATGATTTATTCACACGAAGTGCAGCAGATGTGCTGCGTTAAAAAGGGTGCCAACCACGCATCGGCTCCCATCCCTCAGGAGGGAAAGTGGGTTGTAGCAAAGGAGATTAAGGACATTTCTGGTCTTACACACGGTGTGGGCTGGTGTGCTCCTCAGCAGGGTGCCTGCAAACTCACTCTCAACGTAAAGGAGGGTATCATTCAGGAGGCTTTGGTTGAGACTATCGGTTGCTCTGGTATGACTCACTCGGCTGCTATGGCTTCAGAGATTCTTCCTGGTAAGACTATCTTGGAGGCTTTGAACACAGACCTCGTTTGCGATGCTATCAACACTGCTATGCGCGAGCTCTTCAAGCAGATTGTTTACGGTCGTACACAGTCAGC
>JAGBUS010000091.1 GCA_017630735.1 Alistipes sp.
CAACAGGTCAGATTCTCGGTAAGATGGGTCATACAGAGCGTTACGAGCGTGATCTTATGAAGAATATTCACGGCGAGAAGATTCAGGATATCTTCGCAAATGCCGTTAACTATTTTATGAAGCGATAGGGTATGAAGCAGTTAGAACTTCTACACGAGGGCAAGAGCAAGCTAATATATGCTACCGATAGTGCAGAGCGTATTGTAGTACGCTTTAAGGACGATGCTACAGCATTCTATAATATCAAGCGTGCCAAGATTCAGAATAAGGCACGTATGAACTGCGATATCTCATCTATGGTGCTTGGCTACCTTAATGAGAATGGCGTAAACACACACTTTGTAGAGCGTCTCGACGACGAGGCGCAGCTATGCAAAGCTGTGAAACATATCCCTGTTGAGGTTATTGTTCGCAATGTTATCGCAGGCTCTATGGCTAAGCGTCTCGGCATCGAGGAGGGTATTGTGCCTGAAAACACAATCTTTGACCTCTGCCTTATGGATGAGCGTCTTGGCGATCCACTTGTAAATGACCACCACGTCGTAGCACTTGGCATTGCAACGTATGAGGAGTTGGCAGAGATATATGCTGCTTCAGCACGTATCAACATGCTTCTCACTGAGCTATATGCTAAGGTAGGCGTAAAGTTGGTAGATTTCAAGATTGAGTTTGGTCGTTCTGAGGATGGTACTTTGTATCTTGCCGATGAGCTTACTCCAGATACATGCCGTCTTTGGGATGTAGAGAGTGGCGAGCCATTGGATAAGGATCGTTTCCGCAGAGATATGGGTCGCGTACGTGAGGCCTATGAGGAGGTTGCAAAACGTCTACACAACGCACTTAATAAATAATATAGGTATGCTAAAAGATTCATTAGATATATATGGCGATGACCTGCACGAGGAGTGCGGTGTGTTCGGCGTGTTTGGTGTTGATAATGCTCCAAACCTTGCATACTATGGTCTTCACGCCTTGCAGCATCGCGGTCAGGAGGCTTGTGGTATCTCAGCCTTCGATGGCGATAAACTCACTACGGTGAAAGGTGAGGGTCTTGTTACTGAGGTGTTCAACCAGCAGAAACTCGACAAACTCTCTGGTCACATAGCTATTGGTCATGTCCGTTACTCTACAACTGGAGGTGGCGGTGCTATGAACGTACAGCCATTCTCGTTCCACCACTATACTGGTGATTTTGCATTGGCTCATAATGGTAACTTGGTAAACTCTAAGGAGTTGGCTCATTACCTTGAGGTGCGTGGCTCGTTGTTCCACTCGTCGAGCGATAGCGAATTATTGGCACACCTTGTAAAGAAGGATAAGAGCGAGGATATGCGCATTGACAACATCATGGAGGCATTGAATATGCTTGAGGGTGCCTTTGCGTTCCTTGTTATGACAAAGAATCGTATCTATGCTTGTCGCGATAAGCATGGCTTGCGTCCATTGGCACTTGGTAAACTTGGCGATGGCTATGTTATCAGCTCGGAGACTTGTGCTTTGGATATTGTCGGTGCGGAGTATGTTCGAGATATTGAGCCAGGTGAGGTTATCACTATTGATCACCACGGTATTCGCTCAAACTTCTACTCTCGTTATCAGCGTCACTTGATGTGTGCTATGGAGTATATCTATTTTGCACGTCCAGATAGTGATATCGAGGGTTGTAATGTTCACACTTTCCGTAAGCTTACAGGACGCTACCTCTATGAGCAGCTTCCTACTAAGGCAGATGTGGTTATCGGTGTGCCTGATTCAAGTATCAGTGCAGCTATCGGTTACTCTGAGGCGAGCGGTATCCCATACGAGATGGGACTTGTCAAGAATAAGTATATCGCACGTACCTTCATCCAGCCATCGCAGGAGATGCGCGAGAAGGGTGTACGTATGAAGCTCTCGGCAGTGCGCTCGTTGGTTAAGGGTAAGTCGGTAGTGTTGATTGATGACTCTATCGTACGTGGTACAACATCTTTGCGTATTGTTCGTCTGTTGAAGGAGGCGGGAGCTAAGGAGGTTCATGTGCGTATTGCGAGCCCTGCTATCACTCACCCTTGCTTCTATGGTATCGATATGTCGACCCGTGAGGAGTTGCTATCGGCACGTATGAATAAGGAGGAGGCTTGTCGTAAGATTGAGGCTGACTCATTGGAGTTCCTCAGCGAGGAGGCTCTTCTTAAGGCGGGTAACCGCTCAGAATTGTGTATGGCATGCTTCAATGGCTGCTATCCAACATCGTTATATCAGAATAAATTGAATAAAGAATAAATAAATATATATAGGTATGGCAAAAAGTTACGAAGAGGCTGGTGTAAACCTTGAGGCCGGTTACGAAGTTGTAAGACGTATTAAGTCGCACGTATCATCTACAAAGCGTCGCGGAAGCATGGGTAATATTGGTGCTTTCGGCGGTATGTTTAACCTCGCAGAGTTGAATATCAAGGAGCCTGTGTTGGTTAGCGGTACTGATGGCGTAGGTACAAAGTTGAAGCTCGCGTTCGAGATGGATAAGCACGATACTATCGGTATCGACGCTGTTGCAATGTGTGTTAACGATGTGTTGGCACAGGGCGCAGAGCCTTTGGTATTCTTGGATTATGTTGCAGTGGGTCACAATGAGCCTGCAAAGGTTGAGGCTATCGTTGCAGGTGTTGCTGAGGGTTGCCGTCAGGCAGGTTGCGCACTTGTAGGTGGCGAGACAGCTGAGATGCCAGGTATGTACCAGGATGGCGAGTATGATATTGCAGGTTTCACAGTAGGTGTTGTAGAGCGTTCTAAGCTCATCGACGCTGGTGAGCGCGTGAAGACAGGTGATGTGTTGGTAGGTATCGCTTCAAGCGGTGTTCACTCAAATGGCTTCAGCCTTGTACGTAAGGTGGTTAGCGATAACAACCTCAAGCTCGATGAGACATATCCAGAGTTGGAGGGTCGCAAGCTTGGCGAGGCATTGTTGACTCCTACACGTATCTACGTAAAGCAGGTATTAAAGGTTATTGCTGAGTGTGATGTACACGGTATCAGCCACATCACAGGTGGTGGTTTCGACGAGAACATCCCACGTATCTTGAACGAGGGTCAGGGTGTAGAGGTTAAGGAGGGCTCATGGGAGATTCTTCCAGTATTCCGCCTCTTGGAGAAGTATGGCAAGGTTGGTCACCGCGAGATGTTCAATATCTTCAACATGGGTATCGGTATGGTCATCGCACTTCCTGAGGCTGATGCCCAGAAGGCTATCTCAATCCTTGAGGCTGAGGGCGAGCGTGCTTCGGTTATCGGTCGCGTAGTTGATGGCGAGGGTGTTACAATCCTATAATTTCAAAGCGTAGAATAATGAAAAAGACCCGATTAGCGGTATTCGCAAGTGGTAGCGGTAGCAACTATGAGGCTATTGTTGAGGCGTGCCGCGATGGTAGAATTGATGCAGAGGTAGTGCTTTTGGTCTGCGATAAGCCTGGTGCAAAGGTGTTGGAGCGTGCTAAACGCTTTGGTACTGAGAGCTTCGCATTTTCGCCAAAGGATTATGCATCGCGCGAGGAGTTCGAGACTGTTATCGCCGATATGCTCGATGAGCGCGGCGTGGAGTTCGTGTGTCTTGCTGGATATATGCGTATCGTAGGCAAGGTGCTCTTGGAGCGTTATGCACAGCGCATTGTGAACATTCATCCTTCGCTTTTACCATCGTTTAAGGGTGCACATGCTATTCAGGATGCAGTGGATTATGGTGTTAAGATTTTTGGTGTTACTACACACTTTGTAGACGAGACTTTGGATGGTGGTCGCATCATCGATCAGGGTGCAATCGTCTATGAGGGTAGCGACATTGAGGAGCTTACAAATCTCATCCATAACATTGAGCATAAACTCTACGTTAAGACTATAAACAAACTTATAAACAAGAAATTCTAAACAGATTCTAAATATGCGAGCATTAGTAAGCGTAAGCGATAAGAGAGGTGTTGTAGATTTTTGTAAGAATCTGCGTCGCCTTGGTTGGGAGATTATTGCCACAGGAGGAACTCAGAAACTCCTCGATGATAGTGGTGTGGAGACTATCGGTATCAGCGATGTCACAGGCTTCCCTGAGATTTGCGATGGTCGTGTTAAGACCCTTCATCCAAAGGTACACGGTGGCTTGTTGGCACGTCGCGATGATGAGAGTCATCTTGAGGCATTGCGCCAGAACAACATCGAGTTCATCGATATGGTTTGTGTAAACCTCTATCCTTTCCGTCAGACTATCTCTAAGCCAGATGTGAAGATGGAGGATGCTATCGAGAATATCGACATCGGTGGTCCATCTATGTTGCGTTCTGCAGCTAAGAACTATCGTGATGTTACTGTTGTGTGCGATCCTGAGGATTATGCTCGCATCATCTCGGAGATTGAGGCAGGTGGCAATACCACTGTTGAGACACGCTTGCAGCTCTCAGCAAAGGCTTATACCCACACTGCAGAGTATGATATGTGCATTGCAACATATATGCGTAAGCAGGCAGAGTTGAATGAGAAGCTCTTTGCTTCGTTCGACCTTGTACAGACATTGCGTTATGGTGAGAACCCTCATCAGTCTGCTAAGTTCTACGCATCGCAGGAGCGTGTGCCTTACTCATTGGCTACAGCTAAGCAACTCAATGGTAAGGAGATGTCATACAACAACATCCAGGATGCTAATGCTGCGTTGAATATTGTTCGCGAGTTTAAGGAGCCTTTTGCTGTAGGTTTGAAGCACATGAATCCATGTGGTGCTGCTATCGGTAAGGATATCCGCGAGGCGTGGGAGAAGGCATACGAGGCAGATAAGGTGAGTATTTTTGGTGGTATCGTGGCAGTAAACCGCGAGCTTACTAAGGAGGTTGCCGAGCTTATGAAGCCTATCTTCTTGGAGATTATCATGGCTCCATCATTCTCTGAGGAGGCTCTTGAGATTCTCTGCACAAAGAAGAACTTGCGTCTCTTGCAGGTAGATATGGGCGATTTGGAGAGCGTGCAGACACAGTATGTATCTGTAAATGGAGGCTTGCTCGTTCAGCAACTCGACACCGATACAAAGGAGGTTGTTGCCGATATGTGTGTTACAGAGCGTAAGCCATCAGCTCAGGAGTTGGAGGATATGAACTTCGGCTGGCGCATCGTTAAGCACGTTAAGTCTAACGCCATCGTTGCTGTTAAGGATGGTCACACTGTAGGTGTTGGTGCTGGTCAGATGAACCGCGTAGGCTCTGCAGAGATTGCTCTCAAGCAGGCTCAGGCAGCAGGCTTCACCGAGGGTCTTGTTCTTGCGTCAGATGGTTTCTTCCCATTCGACGACACAGTTACACTTGCTGAGCAGTATGGCGTAACAGCCCTTGTTCAGCCAGGTGGCTCAGTACGTGATGAGGATTCTGTGAAGAAGGCTAATGAGTTTGGAATGACGATGCTGGTAACAGGTATGCGTCACTTCAAGCATTAATTGTGATAAAGGGTCATCTACTGTCGCTAACAAATTATTGAAGCAATGGGCGGTACGTTTTAGTACAGCCCATCGCTCCAAAATTTGCCGAGCGTTGTATCTAACTCTTTCTGACAATTAATTAGACGCACTACTTAGCGTCTGAAAATATTACTAATTACTAATTTCTAATTATTAATTATGAATGTATTAGTTATCGGTTCGGGAGGTCGTGAGCATGCTATTGTAGAGGCGTTGTCACGTTCACCAAAGAGCCCAAAGATATATGCAGCACCTGGTAATGCTGGTATCGCACAGCTTGCCGAGTGTGTAGCTATCAAGGATACTGAGGTGGCAAAGCTCGTGGAGTTTGCTAAGGCAAACAACGTGGAGCTTACTGTCGTTGGTCCTGAGGCTTCGCTCGCAGCAGGTGTTGTGGATGCTTTCCGTGCTGAGGGTCTCAAGATTTTCGGCCCTACGAAGGCTGCAGCAGAGATTGAGGCAAGCAAGGATTTTGCTAAGCGTCTTATGAAGAAGTATGACGTGCCTACTGCAGACTATGCCACATTCACCTCATTTGATGAGGCTATGGAGTATGTTCGCAAGGGCTCGTTGCCAACAGTATTGAAGTACGATGGCTTGGCAGCAGGTAAAGGTGTTGTCATCGCTACTACTATGGAGGAGGCTGAGGCGACGCTTCGCGATATGCTTCTCGATACGAAGTTTGGCGAGGGTAGAGTAGTTATCGAGGAGTTCCTCACAGGTGAGGAGTTCTCGTTGATGTGCTTCGTAGCAGGTAATAAAATTTCTGCTATGCCTGTAGCTCAGGATCATAAGCGTGCATACGACAATGACGAGGGTCCAAATACAGGTGGTATGGGTGCTTACACCGAGTTGCCATTTGTATCAGCAGAGGATCATGCATACGCCATGGAGAAGATTATGCAGCGTGTGGCAGATGCTATGGTCGAGGAGGGTGTTCCTTTCACTGGTGTGTTGTATGGTGGTTTGATGAAGACCTCACAGGGCATTAAGGTTATTGAGTTTAATGCACGTTTCGGCGACCCTGAGACAGAGGTAGTATTGCCACGTTTGATGAGCGATGCTGTTGATGTCTTTACAGCCGTTGCTGAGAATAATGCTCCTGAGACTGAGTGGAGCAAGGAGGCTACCCTCGGTATCGTACTTGCATCGAAAGGCTATCCTGGCGACTATGCTAAGGGCTTTGCTATTCGTGGCACGGAGCGTGTAGAGTCTAAGTTATACCACATGGGTACGGCGATGAAGGATGGCGAGTTGGTAACAAATGGTGGTCGCGTTATGTTCGTTGTGGCTTCAGCATCAACACTTCGCGAGGCACAGCAGAAGGCTCGCGAGGATATCGCAAAGATAGAGTGCGAAAACCTCTTCCACCGTACCGATATCGGTAACAAAGCATTTAAATAAGAAGTTGAATATGAGTGAAATAATAAATGGTAAAGAGGTTGCAAAGGCGTTGCGTGACTCTTTGGCTAATGAGGTTGTAGAGCTCGGTGCCAAGTATGGTCGTACGCCTAACCTTGTGGTAATCCTTGTTGGCGAGGATCCTGGTAGCGTGTCATACGTTACTGGTAAGGCTAAGGCGGCAACGGAGGTAGGTATCCGCAATAAGACACTCCGTTACCCAGAAACAATCACAGAGGAGGAGTTGTTGGCGGTTATCACAGAGCTAAATGGCGATGATGATATCGATGGTATCCTCGTGCAGTTGCCACTCCCTAAGCATATTGACGAGCAGAAGGTTATCGATGCTATATCAGTTGAGAAGGATGTGGATGCTTTCCACCCATCTAACGTAGCAAACCTTTGGCTCAAGAAGCCTTGCACACAGCCTTGTACACCTAAGGGTATCATCAAGCTCCTCAAGGAGACAGGTATGGAGATTGCGGGTAAGGAGGCGGTCGTTGTAGGTCGTAGCAATATCGTAGGTCTTCCTGTTGCGAAGTTGCTCCTCGATAACAATGCTACGGTGACCATCGCACATTCACGTACACATAACCTCGGTGAGGTAACACGCCGTGCCGATATCCTCGTTGTGGCTATCGGTCGTGAGCGTCTGGTGACTGCCGATATGATTAAGCCAGGTGCTGTGGTTATTGATGTGGGTGTAAATCGTGACAGCCGCACAGGTAAACTTTGTGGCGATGTAGACTTCGAACCATCGCAGGAGGTAGCAGGATATATCACCCCTGTTCCTGGTGGTGTAGGTCCTATGACTATCGCTTGTTTGATGGAGAATACAGTAGAGAGTTTTAAACGTAAAGTAACAAAATAACTAATCCAAACCTATATTTATTATGATTGAGAGATATAGTAGAGAGATTATGCGTAAGGTATGGACTGAGCAGAATAAGTTTGATGCCTACCTTCGCGTTGAGATTCTTGCCTCTGAGGCATGGAGCCAGCTTGGCGTAGTACCTAAGGAGGATGTAGAGAAGTTGTGGAAGAATGCCTCTTTCGACATCAATCGCATCTATGAGATTGAGCAGCAGACACGCCACGATATCGTAGCCTTCACACGTGCCGTGAGCGAGACTCTCGGTGAGGAGCGTAAGTGGGTGCACTATGGTCTTACAAGTACCGACGTTGTAGATACAGCTAACGGCTACCTCCTTAAGCAGGCAAACTCTATCCTTCTTGAGGATATTGAGAAGATGCTTGAGGTTTTGCGTAACCGCGCTATTGAGTTCAAGAACACACCATGCATCGGTCGTACTCACGGTATCCACGCAGACATCACAAGCTTCGGTCTTAAGTGGGCATTGTGGTATGAGGAGATGAAGCGTAACCTCACTCGTTTCATCGCTGCATCACGTGGCGTAGAGGTAGGTAAGATTTCAGGTGCTGTTGGTAACTTCGCAAACATCCCTCCATTTATCCAAGACTACGTATGTGAGAAGCTTGGCATCGACAGCGCAAACATCTCTACACAGGTTATCCAGCGTGACCGCCACGCCTACTATATGGCTACTTTGGCAGTTATCGCATCAAGCATCGAGCAGATGTCTATGGAGATCCGTAACCTTCAGCGTACTGAGGTACACGAGGTGGAGGAGTCATTCGGCAAGGGTCAGAAGGGCTCATCAGCTATGCCTCACAAGCGTAATCCTATATCTTCTGAGAATATGTGTGGTTGTGCACGTGTGATGCGTGGTTATATGGCAGCATTCTACGAGAACGTTGCCCTCTGGCACGAGCGTGATATCTCACACTCATCTTCAGAGCGTATCATCCTCCCAGATGCTACAATGCTTCTCGACTATATGCTCAACCGCTTCCGTGGTATCCTTGAGAACCTCGTAGTATTCAAGGATGTTATGGAGGAGAATATCTACCGTACACGTAAGGTAATCTTCGCACAGCGTGTTATGAACGCACTCATCGAGCGTGGCTTCTCACGTGAGCAGGCATACGACACCGTGCAGCCTGTAGCTATGCGTGCTATGAGCGAGCGTGCCGACTACCAGGAGCTTCTTGCAGAAACACCAGCAGTTATGGATGTGCTCACCCGCGAGGAGTTGGATGCTTGCTTCACTTTGGAGTATTACCTTAAGAATGTAGATTTCATTTTTGACCGTGTAGGCATCGAGTAATTTTGCGAGATAAGTCAGACATCTACTGCCGCTAACAAAAATTCCCGACAATGAGCAGTACGCCAAGTACAGCCCATCGTCGGGATTTTTGCCGAGCGTTGTATCTGCAGCCTTCTATCGCAAAATTTCCTTTTACATACCACTCTGACAAGAAATTGCCGAGTAGCCCTGAATGCTGCATAATTCCTGTTCTAATCCATCTGTTCTTTGCAATATCTAAATTTTTTCGTAACTTTGCTATGAACAATTAAATTTTTTGTTTTGTGTTACTGTTAGCTGCGATTATAGCACTGTGTGCTGTGGTGGTGCGTGTTCGTCCTGACCTTACGAATGTGCTTTCCGACGAGGAGCGCAAACGTATGGATGCAAAACGCATTGGACGTATTGCCTTTTGGGGTTTGATGACTACAGCTGCGATATTGGTAGTGCTCTATCTCTTGGGTATACGTAATGAGTTAGTGCCCATATTTGTCGTAATGCCAGGTGCGCTTATCACTGCAGGGCTAATACAGAACAACGTATAGAATTAAAAGGATAACTATGGAAGACTTCTTGATGAAAGAGATTGATAAGATTTCAGAGATGCTTGGGCTCATAGCCACAAAACTTGGCTTGGGAAGTCTCACCATACCATCTGAGGAGCTGACCCAACAGTTGAATGCGGAGTTGGCAGCGAGTTTCGATATTGATATTCATCAACTTTTGGAGATGTCTAATCCTCTTGAATATCTATCGGAGAGAGGATTTAGCGACAATGCAATAGAGCTATTAGCTATAATGCTCTATCAAGCAATACCTCAAACAGAGGTGCTGAATAGGTTAATTAAGAATGTTGTAGATTATCTTGATAATAAGGGATATATATCGTTTATGCTACATAGCATAGTAGGATAAATCTCTTATTTCGTAAAGCGGTATACCTCCTCTATTTTGTTGCACATAGCACTCCACGAGAAACGCTTGCGCTCCTCTTTCATCGCCTCCGAGAAACGTGCAATAGTATCACCCTCATATATCTTCTCTAAAGCATCGTAGACACCATCTACCGTAGGTGCACAGACATAGCCCACACGGTCATGTGGTACAATCTCAGCAAGACCTCCAACGTTTGTTACGATAATCGGCGTGCAGAAGTTGTAGCATATCTGCGTCACGCCACTCTGCGTAGCGGTCTTATATGGCAGCACCACACACTCCGCAGCAGAGAAGTAGTATTTCACATCGGCATCTGCTACGAAGAAGTCGTGAAGCACGATGTCGTTCTCAATTCCCAACTCTTTAATTAGTTGAATATATTTCTCACGCGAGGCATAGAACTCACCGGCAATGAGTAACTTATGACCATCGCGACGGAACTTCTGCCACGCCTTGAGTAGGGTATCTAAACCTTTATAGTCGCGGATAAGACCGAAGAATAGGGTATAGCGCACAGTAGGATCAAGTCCCAACTTTTTGCACGCCTCCTCGCGGTCCACTCTCGCTCCGAAATTCTCGAACATAGGGTGTGGTGAGAATAGTGCAGGTGCTGAGGTGTACTCCTTTAGCTCGCTATGCACCTGCTCCGACATATATACAAAGCCATCCATCGAGCCGAGGAAATAGCGGTTGAAGATGCGGTCTGTTATGTGATGCTCGTGAGGCTCTACGTTGTCGATTTGGCATATCGCCTTTGTAATGCCATTGCTTCTTGCTATGCGCGCTATAGTTCCGAAGCATGGAGCCATAAATGGTGTCCAATACTTCATAAGCACGATGTCGGGTTGCTCCTTACGTAGCTCCCTACCAACCGAAATCCACGATAACGGATTTACTGTCGAGACGCGGCGTGTGATATTTAAATCTGCGGGTGGTGGGGTATCTACGGTTTGACTTTTGCCAGGAAATAGAAATTCGGGATATTGCAACGTGAAGGTGAGGATACGCACATCGTAGCCACGCGATTGATACTCGCGAGCCATAGTCTCCATAATTGATGCCAAGCCTCCGCGGTAGGGGTGCGCAGGACCTACGATGGCTATCTTCAACCTCTTTCCCATAGTTCAACTACTTAAATTCTATCTTCGCACGGCACAACTTCTTGCCACTGTCTGACGATATCTCAAACTGCCATACATTGCCCTCCGATGTCCAGCCGATGGTTAATACCTCGCCATACAAAGCCTCGGCTATAAAGTTGATATCAAGACGCATACCATTATTCTTCTCAATGAGTTCAATAGGTAGTGAATCGAAGATTAGGTCAATGTAACGAAGTGTATTTACGTGGCGGTTAAAGTCTATGTCGCTATATACCACAGGGCGTGAAACACTCGCCTGAGGCTCTATGTCGCGAAGACGTGCTGGTGCTGTGATAGGCGATGGCTCGGCAACCATAGCACGCTCGTAGATATCCTTTAGCTGGGTCATATCCACTGCCTGACGTGTCTCCATATTGAGCATACACCATTGTGAAACTCCTGCAGCGATAACATCCTCACCGATGCGCATCTTGAAGTTTCGTGTAGAGGATAGTCGGTTGAACTCATTTACCCACGTATCTATCTCGATATTGCTGTACTGGCGTGGCTGAGTGTTGATATCAACAGCCAAGCGCGACAATACCCATGTGAAGGAGTGTCCCTGCAGTGCCTCCACGCCAAAACCTTTGCGGTGGGCATCTGTGCCTGCAACGTTAAGCATATAACTGATGATAGATGCAACGGATGCGTGAAGCGTAAAGTCCACGTTCTCTGGCTGAATGGTAAACGGATATGATGATATAGTAGCCATAGCTTAATAATTAATTTGTTGAGTAATCAGTAATATGAAAAATCCTATTACATCACAAAAATAGGAAAAAAATCATAATATTTACTATCTTTGCGTCGCAATGAGAATATTTCTTATAATAATTGGCAGTGTGTCGCTCGTGTTGGGACTTATGGGAGTATTTCTTCCTGTACTTCCCACAACACCTTTTTTGTTGCTCTCGGCAGCAGTGTGGGTTAAGGCGTCGCCACGTCTGTATGAATGGCTGCTTAACCATAAGATCTTTGGTGAGTATATTCGTAACTTCCGTGAGCATAAGGCTATACCTCTTCATGCAAAGATTATATCTGTGGTCATGCTATGGGCAACGATGAGTTATTGCATCTTTGTTATAGCTAACGAAAAGTTGTGGTTGCAGATAACATTGGCTGTGCTCGCTACGGCTGTAACGTGGCATATACTCTCGTACGCAACGCTTAAGAGACGATAATTATTGTATTTTTTCATCCCCCGATACATACTATTATACTATTTTTGTCGTTATGCTTAAAATAAATGATTAAAATAGTAGAGAATTAAGCAAAAAATAGTATCTTTGCTTGAATAATTGTGCAAACTGTACGAAACGAAAACAATTTTTATAAACTAATTAACTAACAGATCTATGAAAAAACTTATTTTTTCACTCGTAGCACTCTTTATTGGTGTATCGAGTATCTGTGCGCAGATGATTGAGGAGCTACCTTTGGATCCAGCTGTCCGTGTAGGTAAGTTGGACAACGGTATGACATACTACATCCGCCACAACGAGAAGCCTAAGGGTCAGGCAAGCTTCTATATCTACCACGATGTAGGTGCTATCCAGGAGGAGGATGACCAGCAGGGTTTGGCTCACTTCCTTGAGCACATGGCTTTCAATGGTTCTGAGAACCTTCCAGAGAAGGCTATGATCGAGCAGTTGGAGACTATTGGTGTTCAGTTTGGTTTGAACCTCAATGCTTTCACATCTTGGGATTGCACAGAGTATATGATTAAGGATTGCCCTGTAGCTGAGGAGAAGAACCTCGACTTGGCACTTCTTATCCTCCACGACTGGTCTCAGTTTATCTCTTTGCAGGACGAGGAGATCGACTCTGAGCGTGGTGTGATTATGGAGGAGTTGCGTACTCGTGACGGTGCAGGTCTTCGTGCTCAGAACGATATGATCAAGAACTTGTTCAAGGGTACTCTCTATGAGCACCGTAACCTTATCGGTTACCTCGATGGCTTGAAGTCATTTGAGCGTTCATCATTGGTAAACTTCTACAAGAAGTGGTATCGCCCAGAGTATCAGGCATTGGTAATCGTAGGTGATGTTGATGTTGACCAGGTAGAGGCTAAGATTAAGGCTCTTATGGCTGACATCCCTGCTTCTCCAGCTGATGCTGCACAGAAGGAGGTTATCATGGTGCCTGCAACAGATGAGCCTATCATCTCAGTATTTACTGACAAGGAGTTGACTCAGTCAAGCGTTATGATGTTCGCTCGTCGTGAGGCTCTTCCAAAGGAGTATCAGAATACATCTGTAGGTTACTCATACAACCTTATCAATTCTTTCGTATCAGTGATGATGGGTGCTCGTTTCGACGAGATTGCACAGGCTGCTGATGCACCATTCTTGGGTGGTGGTATGAGCGAGGGTAGCATCGGTATCTGCCCAACTTTGGAGTCTACAATGTTCTCTGCAACTGCTCATGAGGGTCGTACAGATGATGCTTTCCGCGCTATGTACACTGAGATGGAGCGTATGCGCCGTCATGGCTTTACTGCAGGTGAGTTTGAGCGTGCTAAGCAGGAGATTTTGCGTTGGTCAGAGCGTCAGTACACTAACCGTAACGATGTTCACAACGACTCATACGCACAGCGTTACCTCGACCACTATGCTAAGGGTACTCCTATGATGGATGCTGAGACAGAGTGGCAGCTCGACCAAATGTTCATCAACCAGCTCAACGTTGACGTTATCAACCAGGCATACGCTCAGATGGTACGTCCTAACGAGAACCTTGTAATCCTTGTTCGCTCACCTAAGAAGGATGGCGTAGCAGTTCCTACTGCTGAGGATATCAAGGCTATCATCGCTGAGGTAGAGGCATCGGAGATTGAGGCATACGAGGATAACACAGTTATTGAGCCACTTATCGACCCAGCTACTAAGATGAAGGGTTCTAAGGTTAAGGCTACAGCTAAGAATGAGTCACTTGGCTACACTGAGTGGACTTTGAAAAATGGTATCAAGGTTATCGTTCGTCCATCTACACTTAAGGCTGATGAGGTTACTATCTCTGCAGTATCTAAGGGTGGTCTCTCATTGCTTTCAAATGAGGAGTACTATCAGGGTGCATTCCTTGGTATGATTATGGGCAACTCAGGTATCGGTAAGTTCTCTTCTACAGAGCTTTCAAAGCAGCTCTCTGGTAAGTCAGCTTGGGCATCTGTAGGTACTTCTTCTTACGAGCACGCTGTAAATGCTGGTGGCTCACCTAAGGATATCGAGACTATTCTTCAGTTGATGTACTTGAACTTCACATCTCCACGTTTCGATCAGACAGACCTCGACAATATGAAGAAGATGTATATCCCATACTTCACAAATATGGAGTCTGATCCTAACTACATCTGCTCTAAGGAGCTTCAGAAGACACTCTACGGCAACAACCCACGCCGTCAGATGACTTCAGCAGCTCAGATCGAAGCTTTGAACATCCCTGCTTTGCAGAACGTTCACTCTAAGATGTTCTCATACGCTGATGACTTCCGTTTCATCATCGCTGGTAATGTTGACCTCAATACTTTGAAGCCACTCGTTGAGAAGTATATTGGTTCACTCCCAACTTCTAAGGCTGTTGAGTATGCAGTAGTTGACGATGGTGTTCGCTACGCTGGTAACATCACTAACGAGTTCCGCACAAAGATGGAGCAGCCTAAGGTTTCTGTACGCCTTATCTACACAGGTGCTATGGAGGATAACGCTAAGAATCGTCTTATCGTTGACTTGTTGAGCCGTGCTCTCGATTCACGTTATATGGTATCTATCCGCGAGGAGAAGGGTGGTACTTACGGTGTATCTGTTCAGGGCGCTATCGATGAGTATCCTACTGAGAACTACTTCATGGCTATAGTATTCGATACTAACGACCAGTTGGCTGACGAGTTGGTTGAGATTTGCGATAAGGAGATTCGCAAGATTGCTGAGGAGGGTCCTTTGGCAGACGATGTAGCTAAGGCTAAGGAGTTCTTGCAGAAGAACTACGCTAACGTACTCGATAACAACAGTGGCTGGGTATCAGCTATCACACGTTGGTACGAGGAGGGTTACAACTACAAGGAGGAGTACCTCGGTATTTTGGAGAGCGTAACTTTGGATGATGTTAAGGCATTTGCTCAGAAGATGCTTGACGATAACAACCGTACTCTTGTTATGATGCGTCCAGAGATTGAGTAATCATATCAATCAATTCAAAAGAATACTGTCTAACCTTTCGGGGTTAGGCAGTATTCTTTTTTTTGTGGCGCGATTAGTGTATCATAACTCTCAAACTAATAATTTTTTTTGGTTATGAGAGAATTTACTAAAGGTTTACTTTTAGGTGCTACAGCGATTGTTGGTGGTGCCTATCAAGCTGTAGCGTGTACTGGTATATCGCTCACAGCTGCTGATGGTAGTTATGTTCAGGCAAGAACTATTGAGTGGTCGCGAGGAGAGTTGAAAAGTGAGTATGTTATTATCCCACGAAACGAGTCGTTGCAATCGTATACCCCTACGGGGTTGAATGGCATTAAGTGGAGAGCAAAGTATGGCACTGTTGGTATGGCGGTTGTCGAGAAGGAGTTTATAGCAGAGGGTATAAACGAAAAGGGATTGTCGGCAGGTTTATTCTTCTTTCCTCAGTATGGTAGCTATGTGCCATATAATAGCGTTAATGATAATCATACGCTTGCCGACCTTCAGATAGTGCAGTGGATGCTTACAACGTGTGCTACAATTGACGAGGTTAAGCGCGCGGTGCAAGATGTTGCTATTATAGGTCTTGAGACATCTTCTGTTGTGCACTGGCGAATTGGAGAGCCATCGGGAAAGCAGGTCGTAATGGAGATTGTTGATGGCAAGGTACACTTCTACGATAACGATGTTGGGGTGCTTACCAATGCACCAGGATTTGAGTGGCATCTGACAAACCTAAATAACTATGTTAATCTTCATGCGGGTGACGCTGCAGCATATAAACTCGGTGATGTACAATTAACGCCTATCGGTGGTAGCTCGGCAATGCTCGGACTACCTGGAGACTTTACTCCTCCATCGCGTTTTGTGCGTGCTGCATTTTTTCGTAACACCGCACCACAACGTGCCACGGGCTTAGATACGGTGTTGGAGTGCTTCCATCTACTTAATAATTTTGATGTGCCAATAGCTATTGAGAATCCAGAGAATAAGACGCTCCCAAGTGCTACACAGTGGACCTCTGCCATAGATTTAACACATAGAAAGATATACTATAAGACGGCATACAATAGTTCGATACGTTGTATTGACCTTCAGAGTATAGACTTCGCCAAGGTGCAGTATCAATCTCATCCGCTGGATGTCGTTCAGCAGGAGAGTGTCGAGAATATTGATATAAAGTGAATAGGTGGGGTCTTTTAAACATAAATGCGAGTAGTTGCGGCTACTCGCATTTGTTGCACTTAAACAGGTCGGTGAGGTAAGTATCTAAGAAGAGTAGGTCAACATCCTCCTGCACTACATCGTTAAGAAGTAGATGCTCCTCGCTGTAAAGTTGTAATGTTCGCGGGTCAAATTCACTCATAGGCAATTGGTTTTTGTTTGTGATTTCAAACTACTAACGCAGCCTATTGTGTAAATATTGCCCGTGGTGCTAACTTAATACAATATTTTTCTCTTTTATCATCCTGCGGAGATTGATAAGGGCATAACGCATACGTCCGAGAGCTGTGTTTATGCTTACCTCGGTCTGCTCGGCAATCTCCTGAAACGAGAGCTTTGAGTAGTAGCGTAGGCGTACCACCTCCTGCTGCTCCTCTGGAAGAAGCTCTATAAGGTCGCGGATGGTCTGCTCCATCTCGCTATGCACCATGTCGTCCTCGGTTGTTGGTTCAGCAAAGCGCAATGTGCCAATAACATCATATCCTGCCTCAGACTCATTAATCTGCTTGCTTGCCTTCTCACGACGGAAATAATCCAATACTCGGTTATGTGCAATGCGCAATATCCACGATAGAAATTTGCCATTATCGGTGTATCGACCCTCGTCGATAACCCTTACAGCCTTAATAAATGTCTCCTGGAAAATGTCATCGGCAACATCGTCATCCTTGACCATCATACCGATGTAACTGCGTACTCGCTTTGAGTGACGCTCTATAAGTTCAGATATAGCACTCCTATCTCCCAAAAGGTAGTTGTTAAGCAATACACGATCGCTCAATACATTCACGTTCATACTCTTCTATTTTAGTTAGTTCAAGAGTAGAATTTTTTCGATAGGCAGTACTTTTGTTAGTTAGTTAATATTTCTTTTCGATTGCAAGATATAAATAATATTTTAATCTGCAAAATTATTATTATAGCTTAAATTCCTCTGCCCACCCAAATATTCTTGCTATTTTTTGGCAAAATCAGTGCCATACTGTGCTGTAGTGGCGTTTTTTAACCTTAATAGAGTGTGGGTGCTTGGCGGTGAAACGACAAAAATGAGCGGTGAAATATGAGCTATTTCTCTTCGCTGTCGCCAAAGTATGTTAATATAGCCTTGGCACGTTTAGCTCCTACAATCTCAGTTAGTTGCTCCATTGATGCTTCGCGAACAGCGCGTACGGTCTTAAAGTGGCGAAGTAATGTCGTGAGACTCTTATCTCCAATGCCAGGGATATGGCTAAGCTCGCTATCTATAAAAGACTTGTCACGCTTCTGACGATGGAAGGTGATGCCGAAGCGATGTGCCTCATCACGTATGTGACATATAACCTTTAGTGGCTCACCTGTACGACTGAGGTAGTAGGGTGTCGGGTCTCCTGGATAGAATACCTCCTCAAGGCGTTTTGCCAAGCCTACGATGGTCACACGATTCTCTATGCCTAACTCCTTGATAACGGAATAGGCACTCGACAACTGTCCCTTACCTCCATCAACGATGATGAGGTCTGGTAGTTCTGCTCCCTCCTCAAGAAGTCGAGAGTAGCGGCGATAAACAATCTCGCGCATTGATGCAAAATCATCAGGACCCACTACGCTCTTAACATTAAAGTGGCGATACTCCCTCTTCGAGGGCTTACCATCGCGGAATACCACACATGAAGCTACAGGGTTGGTACCTTGAAGGTTGGAGTTATCGAAGCACTCGATATGTCGTGGTTGTTTCGACATGTGAAGCTCCTTGCGCATCGCCTCCATGAGCCTTTCGGTGTGACGTTCAGGATTCTTAATCTCCATATTCTTGAGTACCTCAGCGCGGTAGATACGGGCACTACGTAGTGAGAACTCCAATAAATCAGCCTTCTCACCGCGCTTAGGAATAGTAAATGTTATGCCATCAAAGAGTATAGCTGCCGACGGCATAACAGATACTATCACTTCGCGCGATAGCTTGATATTCATGCTCTCGACAATATGCTCTATGGCATGAGATAGTAGATCTTCGTCTGAAGCCTCAATACCTGGCTTAAGACGTATGGTCTGAACAGCAACGATAGAGCCGTGGCGAACACTTAAGAAGTTACAATATACAACATCCTCATCATCGCGAAGAAGCGAGAATACATCGCTGTCTACAATCTTTGAACTTACAATAACTGAGCGCGACTGATACTCTGTGAGTGCTTTTAGACGATGCTTGTAGTGTTCTGCAACCTCGAAACGTAGCTCTTGTGCTGCATATAACATCTCTTTTTCGAGCCATTCGCGTACAGGTCGAAGATCTCCTTTAAGTATTGACTTGACCAACTCAATGCTCTCTGCATACTCCTCCTTACTCTGATATCCTACGCACGGAGCTTTGCAGTTTCCAATGTGGTACTGCAAGCATACACTATGTTTCCCAGCTTTTATAGCTTGATCCGAGAGATTAAGTTTGCAGGTTCTTAGCGGTATAACATCGCGTATAAACTCTAAGATGGAACGCTGCATCGACACCGAGCTATATGGTCCGAAGTATTGCGAGCCATCTCTTATGAGTTGTCGAGTAGATTGTATGCGAGGAAACTGCTCGTTTCGAATAACTATCCATGGATATGTTTTATCATCCTTAAGGAGAATGTTGTAACGAGGCTGTAGGCTCTTGATTAGTGAGTTTTCGAGAAGCAGAGCATCCTGTTCGCTATCAACCACGATGTGACGAATATCGACAGCTTGACGCACCATAACAATCACCTTCGCTGAGTGCTCCTTACTTTCGACAAAGTATGACGACACACGACGTTTAAGGTCTTTAGCCTTACCTACATATATGATAGTACCGTTCTTATCCACAAACTGGTAAACACCTGGTGAGTGGGGTAGTGCGGCAACACACTCTTTGATATGATTCTTTATCTCGTTACTCATACGTTAGTTACAATCTACTTGTGTAGTAGTATTCCTATCTCGGCAACAGATGTCGACATCTCGTTGTTTATCTCACTTATTGGTTCAAGTCTAAAGTAGCGCGCAGTGTATGTCTGGTTGAAATAAACAAACTGAGGTGTAGGGTTGTGCATTATATTGCTGAACTCTCCGCTTGTGTTGCATAATGTCCACTCCTTGCCATCGGTGCTTGTATAGAAACGGTACTTGAAGATAGTGCCACGCAAGTCTCCTCCAATAAGTGGTGTATAGCTGAAGCCACGTATCTCCATTTCGTTACCCATATCAATAGTTATAGGCGTAAGACTGTCGCTCTGCCATGCAGTTGTGGGATCTGCATCGTAAGCTTGCGAAGCATCGCAACCTGCAGATTGCCAAAGCAATGGATTAACATCGGATAGCGAACGTGGAATATATATTTCATCCAAAGGCTCTGCGTAGTAGAGACCCGTATTCAGAATATTCGCAATGCCGCGTGATGCGTGTATAGTAATACGAATACGCTCTGCCTTGCAGTCGGTGAAGCGCAGTAAGCGTTTGTAGCCTATGGTTGTGCCCTCGGCGATATGATGCCATGCCCCATTTATATATGCCTCCACTGAGAACTCTTCGACATGCTGACCTCGTGTGATATCCTCCTGTATAAGCAGTGTGTTTATCATCCTGTTGCTGTCAACATTAAATTCGTGGCTCTCACCCGATTTTGCACTCCACGAAACGGTTTCATCGGTGATGGCACTTGTTGAGAATGTATTTGTGAGGTATGACGAAAGCTCCTTGATGCGCTGAACGTCGGTCTCGTGGATAAGTCCGCGCCTGTCGGGTGGAATATTTAGCAGAAGCACCGAGTTGCAACCTACAGAGCGGTAGTAGATGTTTACAAGGTTAGCAAGTGAGCGCACCTCTCCATCCTGTTCTGCGTGGTAGAACCATCCCGGACGTATTGATACATCCACTTCTGAGGGATACCAATATATCTCCGTAGCTTTTGCTACTAAGTCGCGGCTACCCAAATCCTTGGACATCTCCTCCACGCCAAGTAGCTTGTTTGCAGCTTGTTTATGGGTGTATGACCCTGGAGCTAATACTGTTGCGCTCCACTCTGTTTCGCGTCCCAGACCTCCCTCGTTACCTACCCAGCGCACGTCACATCCCATAATGGCAGTAACGGCATTTGGCTGTAGGGTGTGTATTGTTCTTAAGATTGACTCCCAGTCATACTCCTGCTTACGACCGTTAGGACCCTCAGCACATGCGCCATCGAACCATACTTCATGTACCTCGCCATAGTTTGTCAGAAGCTCTGTGAGCTGTTCGATGAAGAACTTGTTGTATGCTGGAGAGTCGCCGTAGCACTCTGCATTGCGGTCCCATGGTGATAGGTAAACGCCAAACTTAATGCCATATTTCTCACACGCATCGCGTAACTCGCGTACTACATCACCCTTGCCGTTGCGCCATGTGATATTCTTTACGGAGTAGTCGGTAGTCGCTGTTTGCCATAGACAGAAGCCGTCGTGGTGCTTGGCGGTGATGATTGCCATCTTGAACCCTCCCTCTTTCAGCGTGCGTACCCACTGCTCGCAATCCAACTCCGTAGGGTTGAAAAGATTGGGGTCGTCCTGACCACTTCCCCATTCGTTACCTGTGAATGTGTTGATACCAAAGTGTAGGAATGCAGTTAGCTCCATCTGTTGCCACTCCAATTGCTGTGGTGATGGCACCACGCGTGATGCGATGTTGATCTTCTCATCTATTGTGGCATCGGCAGGAAACTCTGCGTATTGCTGATAATATTTTGTGCGTGACACTCCCGTACACGCTGCCATTATCAATGCAATAAGAAGTCCAAATATTTTGAATATACGTTTAATCATTTTAATAAAGAATTCCGATTTGTCGGTATAAAGTTATGCAAACCGACTGAAAAATACAACATAACTATCCTTCGCGAAGAAGAGGAGTAGAAGATTTCGAGGCGTTTTTGGACCCCTTTTTTCAAAGTGGTGACCAAAAGTGACCATTTTTGAGGTTCTGAAAAGAAGAAACCCCCGTAGAATGGGTTCTACGAGGGTTTTCAGTACCCAGAGCCGGGGTCGAACCGGCACAGGGGTGAACCTACTGGTGTTTGAGACCAGCGCGTCTACCGATTCCGCCATCTGGGCATCAGATTTCTCTGAATTGCGATGCAAAGATACTACTAATTTCCGTATCTGCAAATTTTTTAGAAACTTTTTTTAATAAATTTATATAAAAGCTCCGTTTGATACTTGATTATCAGTAGTTTACTTTTTCTATTATTTATGGCTGCCACACTCGTGGTGTGAGCATCCCTCGCCTGAGTCCTTGATAAGACCGATAAGATAGGCTCGAACAACCATCTCGATATTTCCACGACAGCCACGTACAACCTTAATATTGTGGCTCTCAAGCTTATTCTTTGCACCCTCCCCCATGTTTCCTGCGAGCATAACGCTGATGCCCATAGCCTCCATATCTGCTGCGATGCCCGATTTGCAACCGCAACCCTGTGGTGAATCAAGGCGCGATGAGTTTACAATCTCGTTATTCTCAATCTCGAAGATCGTGTAGTAGGCGCAGTGACCGAAGTGGTCGTCGATAACGCCGTTACGTGTTGGTACAGCTATTTTCATTCTTCTATAATAAATAATGAGCAGGATGTGTGATTGCACTCCTGCTCATAAATTCAACAAGTAATGTGATTACAAGTTAGGGTTAATCTTTGACCACTCCTCGATAGCAGGAACGATACCCAAAGTTACCAACTCATCACGCATCTTGCAGAGGTGTGCGTATGAAGCTTCAAGCTTTGCAAGCTCCTCCTCAG
>JAGBUS010000092.1 GCA_017630735.1 Alistipes sp.
GGTCTTAACGGCGATTGGGAGACTGATATCGTTATGGAGTACAACCCTAAGTGGACTCGCTTCTATGCTGATATCGAGGCTACAGCTGACACAGAGATGAAGTTCCGTGCTGACGCAGCTTGGGACCTCAACTGGGGTGCTGACTGCGCTCAGGGTGGCGGCAATATCGCTGTTGCTGCTGGTAAGTATCGTGTATACTTCAACCCTGCAACTGGTCTTATCGAGTTCAACGCTAAGAACTTCGGTACTGAGGAGGATAATGGTGCTAATGGTGGTGGTACTACTCCTGAGCCAGAGCCAACTGAGACTACATACGGTCTTATCGGTTCTTTCAATGGTTGGGGTGAGCCAGATGTTGACCTCGTAGCACGTGGTGATGGTTGGTACGTTGTTAAGGAGGTAGTTATTCCTGCTGCTGACGAGAACAAGTTCCTCATCCGTTTGAACGATGCTTGGTCTAACAAGTTCGGTTTCGCTGAGGCTAACACATTCGTAACTATCGACGGTAAGAATACTCTTACTGCTGAGGGTCAGGATATGTGGATTGCTGATGGTACTTTCGACTTCTACTTCAACCCAACATCTGCTGAGTTGTATGTAATGACTGCAGGTGCTGCAGATCCTACACTTCCACAGGATGCTAAGGCTGTTAAGTTCTACGCTGATGTAACTGCTACTGGTTGGACTAACTGTAACATCTACGGTTGGGGTGACCTCGGTGACTACGGTGGTAGCTGGCCAGGTACAGCTCTCTCTTCAGAGAATGTTGATGGCAAGGAGTATTATACCTTTACTTTCGATGCTTCAGCTTGGGGCAAGACTGTAAACGTTATCTTCAACAACGGTACTGAGCAGACTGTAGATATCAAGGACATCGTTCTTGACAAGGATTATATCTTCACTCTTACTGACAACGCTTCAGGTAAGTGGGAGGTAACCATCAATGGTGAGGCTCCTGTTACTCCAGAGCCACCTGCTGTTAAGGAGTATGGTTTGGTAGGTTCACTCACAGGTTGGGGTGGCTCACCAGATATCAAGTTCACCGATGCTGGCAACGGTTGCTACACCCTTATGGGTCAGCCATTGACTACCGAGGATGCTTTCAAGGTACGTCTCTATGGTGTATGGGATGACACTGAGAACTATGGTCTCGCATCTGCAGGTACTGTAAATATCAACGAGGCAATCACTTTGATTACAAGTGGTGGTAGCGGCGATATGAAGGTTGCAGTTTCTGGTACTTACGACCTCTACTTCTATCCAGCAGACTTGACTCTCTATGTTATGACAGAGGGAACTGCTCCAGAGGTAACTCCAACACCAGAGCCAACAGGTGATGTTTGGACTATCAAGGGTGACGTTAACGGTACACAGTGGGGTACTGACGTCCCAACCGAGGTTGTTGGTAACTTGTACGTTGCAAAGAACGTAACATTCCAGGACTCATGGAACGAGGGTGCTAACTTCAAGGTTCTCAAGAATGGTACTTGGATGGGTTCTGTAGATGGTGGTACTCACAACGTAGGCGATGCTATCGCAGTATCATCTGATGCTGGTGGTAACATCACTATGAATGTTACACTCGACACTCCTTACGACATCTACATTGACGGTGCAAACAACAATGTTTACGTTGTAGAGGCTGGTGCAACACCTGCAATCTAATTCCTTAAATATATCGCGCACGTGCTTATGCGCGTGCGTGATATAACCTTTGGTCGGGTGGCTTTGATCGGCCTACCGACCCCTGATTAAAAAACAATAGTGATGAAAAAGTTACTTTGGGGTATGTTGCCTGTCGTGCTTCTCGCTATGGTGGCGTGTGGCGACGATGAGCCTGTTAAATTCCCCGATAACCCAAATAAAGAGGAGCCAAAGCCCGACCCAAAGCCCGACCCAGAGCCTGACCCCGACCCAGAGCCAACGCCAGAGATTGAGGTGTTTTACAGAGGTACAACAATGTCGTTTGCCAACTACCTCATCGACTTTGGCTTGGAGTACCGCGAGAATGGCGAGGTAACTAACCCATATACTTCCGTAAAGAATCACGGCGCAAATATCGTGCGCCTGCAGCTCGACCGTCAAGCCTTTTCGGAGATTAACGGCGTCGTGATAGATTGGCAACAGTGGGATAGTGTGTTGGAGGATGCTAAGATGGCAAAGGCTGAGGGTCTTGATATTATGCTCACCCTAAAGCCTGACTACGACAAATATTCATCAACAGGTGCACAGCATAACAACATCCCTGAGGATTGGAAATCTATGGACGAGGCTACGCTCGGTGGCTCGCTCTACAACTGGGTATACGATACCCTTATAGCACTCCACAACGAGGGCATCGACCCTAAGATTGTGGCTGTGGGTAACGAGGTGAACATCGGCTTCCTCCTCAATGGCTCGCACGATGGTGCGCGCACAGCACGTCTTCTAAATTATGGTCATACTGCGGTACGCAAGTATGCGCAGGAGTGTGGTGTGGAGGTGTTGTCAGCATTGCACATTGCCAATCCATCTAAGGTAGGCTATGTGGATACATATAAGGATAACGGTTGTGTCAACTATGACATCATCGCATTATCGTGGTATCCAGGAACAGACATTGGTCACACTATGGGCTCATATCCAAACTTTGAGACACTGGGTAAGGCTATGATTGAGAAGCATGGCAAGCGTATTATGGTCCTTGAGACAGCATATACCTTTACTGCAGGTTCAGTTAATGGCACATGGATGGGTGATTGGTGTGATAACTCCTACAACTATCCCGACTGGAACGATGCAACAAATGCTCAGAACTATACCCCTGCAAAGCAGCGTGAGTGGTTGCTATCGCTTGCAAAAGATGTGAAGGCGGGTGGCGGTATCGGCGTTATCACCTGGGGAACAGAGTCGCTCCCTGATCTCCTTGAGGGTAAGGCTCAAGGTCATGGTCTTGGGTTGTATACCTATCCTGCAGCGTGGGGATATGGCTCAACATGGGAGAATAACTCCTATTGGGATTTTACCAATGCAAATAATTTGCACGAAGGAATCAATTGGATGATGGATTTGTTGTGATAAGGGGTCATCTACTGCCGCTAACGATTTATCTCAGCAATGGGCAGTACCTCCAAGTACAGCCCATCGCTTCGAAAATCGCCGAGCGTTGTATCTAACCACTTCTGACAACAAATCGAGTATGAGAGTAAAAGAAACACTAAACTTAGGACAACAAACTAATACACAAACAATATGAGATTTACATCAATTTTTAAGGTTGTTGCCGTGGCAGCATTGTCATTCGTGGCTGTGGCGTGCGCGAGCAACCAAGGTGAGGCTAAGTTTGCACTTGGCGACAATGCCCCTGTAGTGCCTATGGGTGTTATGATGGGCGAGACAACACACTATCTCACCGACTACTATCCACAGTGGGTGGGTGCAGAGAATGTAACAACAACAGATGAGCGTTTGGCTCTTGAGAATATATCAGGCGATTGGTCTGAGTTCGCTATCAAGACCGATGCTGAGACTTTAGTATCTACCGTTGAGGTATATCACGACGGCAATCCACTCTCTATCGTAGTGCTTGGTGGTAAGCGTGATACTGAGGGTAGCTATATGTCAACTATCGGCGTTGAGGATGGTCGAGTATTGGTAGTAGCATCTCAGCCTGTAAAGGAGGCTGTTGCTGTATGGCAGAACAATGTGATTGAGGATGTTTTGGTAGATGATAGCTCAATTACTGTTACTATCCCTGCTGAGGCGAAGAATTTCGATCGCTCTGTTGTGCGTATCTTCGCAGCGTCTGAGGCTGGTCGCTTCAACGATATTTTACTTCCTTTGGAGCGCGGTGTAGTGGTTACAAATGCTGAGGATATTCGTCGTACAGACCACCAGTCACAGATTTTGTACTCGTTGATGATTGACCGTTTCAACAATGGTAACACTGCTAACGACTGGAAGATTAACTCTCCAGAGGTGTTGGATAAGGTAGACTACCAGGGTGGTGACCTTGCAGGTATCACAGCTAAGATCAACGATGGCTTCTTCCAGGATTTGGGCGTTACTACCATCTGGATTTCGCCTATCACACAGAATCCTTACGATGCGTGGGGTCAGAATGTAAATCCTGATACTAAGTTCTCAGGTTATCATGGCTACTGGCCTATCTACAGCACTGTTGTTGACAAGCGTTTCGGTACTGAGGATGAGTTGCGCGAGATGCTCTCTACAGCTCACGGCAACGAGATGAACGTTATTCTTGACTACGTGGCTAACCACTTGCATATCAACTCTCCAGTGCTTCAGGAGCATCCTGATTGGACTACAGACCTCATCTTGCCTGACGGTCGCGAGAATATCGCACTCTGGGACGAGCAGCGTCTTACAACATGGTTCGATAAGCATATCCCAACTCTTGACCTTGAGCGTGAGGAGGTTTGCGAGCCTATGACCGACTCAGCATTGCACTGGGTTAAGAACTTCGAGTTTGATGGCTATCGTCACGATGCGTGCAAGCATATACCATTGAACTACTGGCGTATGCTTACACACAAGATGAAGTCGGCAATGCCTGAGCGTAATATGTGGCAGATCGGTGAGACATACGGCTCAGTGGAGCTTATCGGCTCGTATGTTAAGAGCGGTATGATTGACTCACAGTTCGACTTCAACCTCTACCACAACTCACGTGACGTTATCGTTGACGAGGGTCGCTCTATGCGTCTTATCGCTGCGACTGTTGAGGAGTCGGAGGCAGCGTATGGCTCACACCACACTATGGGTAACATCACAGGTAACCACGATAAGCCACGTTTCATCTCGTTGGCAGGTGGCGATATGCCATTGTGGGGTATCGACGACAAGGCTGAGGGCTGGCACCGCGAGGTTGTTGTAGGTGATATGGATAAGGGTCACGCAGGCTTGCAGCTTTTGAAGGCTATCATCACCACTGTTCCAGGTGTACCTTGTATCTATCAGGGTGATGAGTTCGGTGTTCCAGGTGCTAACGACCCTGATAACCGCGATATGATGACCTTCGAGGGTTATAACGACTATCAGATGAAGGAGTATGCTCAGACTCAGGCGTTGTTGAAGTATCGTCGTTCATCTATGCCTATGATGTACGGTGACTTCCGCACTTTGTATGTAGATGATGAAGCATGGGTATTCTTGCGTCACTATATGGGCGACTGGGCTGTTGTTGCTATGAACGTTCGTGGTGCAGAGAAGAGCATCGAGGTGGAGTTTCCTGATTTCGTAGAGTGCGAGGCTGTTAAGGTAGCCATCGCTACTGAGGGTGCTAACGCACAGCTCACTGAGCGTGGTACAATTGAGATTGCTGTTCCTGCATACGGCTATCTAATTGCTAACAAATAATTAAAAAATAAGTAATATGAAGAAGTTTTTATTGTTCGTAGCTGCTATCGCGGCATTCGTAGGTTGTACAGATTGCAATAAGCAGCAGGAGGTACAGCGTGAGTTTAACAAGTTTAACTCTGTAGTATATGAGTTGAACATTCGTCAGGCAACTGAGGAGGGTACATTTGCTGCTGCAGAGAAGTATCTCCCAGAGTTGAAGGATATGGGTGTTGATATCGTGTGGCTTATGCCTGTAAGCCCTATTGGTGTTGAGGAGCGTAAGGGTTCACTTGGTTCGTACTACTCAATCATCGACTACAAGGCTATCAACCCTGAGTTCGGTACTATGGATGATTTCGACCGTTTCCTTGCTACAGCTCATGACCTCGGTTTGAAGGTTATCATCGACTGGGTGGCAAACCACACATCACGCGATGCTAACTGGTGGAAAGAGGGTAAGAAGGATTGGTATGTTATGGACGAGGCTACAGGTCTTCCTATCGTAGAGTACGATTGGACAGATATCGCTAAGCTTAACTACGAGAACGTAGAGATGCGTGCTGCTATGCTCGACGCTTTGAAGTTCTGGATTGAGAAGGGTGTTGATGGCTACCGTTGCGACGTTGCTATGAACGTTCCTGGAAGCTTCTGGGCAGAGGCGTGGAAGCAGGTGCGCGAGATTAACCCAGATGTATACCTCTTGGCTGAGGGTGAGGAGCAGTGGTTGCATAAGGCTGGCTTCGAGGCTACTTACGCTTGGGAGCTTCACCATATCTTCAACGCTATGGCAAAGGGTGGTAGCGAGACTAAGAACGTAGCTGGTGATGGTACTATCAAGACTGATGCTAAGACTGTTAAGGATTTGAAGGAGTATTTGGTACGCGACGACGAGAAGTATCTTGCTCCTGCAATGCGTCTTATGTTTACATCTAACCACGACGAGAACTCTTGGGCAGGTACTGAGATGGAGCGTATGGGTGATGCTCACAAGACATTTGCTGCTCTTACATTCGTTCTTCCAAAGTCTCAGCCACTTATCTACACAGGTCAGGAGATTGGTCTAAACCGTCGTTTGGAGTTCTTCGAGAAGGATACTGTAAAGGAGCTTGTTGACTTGGAGTATGGTAAGGAGTACCGCGAGTTCTACAAGAATCTTTGTGCTTTCCGTCACGATAACTCAGCTCTCGCTGCAGGTGAGACCGTAGCTCCTATCAACATTATTGAGGAGGCTCCAGAGGCAGTGTTGGCGTTCACACGTGAGAATGCTGAGAACTACGTATTCTGCGTATTCAACTTCTCTGCTGAGGCTCAGACATTTGTTGTATCTGAGGCTGTTGCGGGTGACTACCGTTGTGCTTGTGGTAAGGAGATGTCGTTGGTTGCTGGCGAGACTATTGAGTTGGCTCCATGGCAGTTCTACCTCTTGGCGAAGTAATTATAAATGTTCTACAACATCTGGTGGGGTAGCCCCTGCCAGATGTTTTTATATGTGTGTCTATGTATAAAAATCCTGAGTGGAGTTATTCGGCTGTCCTCTATGAGATGAACGTCAGACAGCTTACTGCTGAAGGTACGTTCAATGCAGCTATCGAGCGACTTCCCTTCTTACGCTCTATTGGAGTTGATGCCATCTGGCTTATGCCTATCTATCCTATTGGTGAGGATGGTCGCAAGGGCTCGTTGGGATCGTACTACTCGATAAAAGATTATACGGCTGTAAACCCTGAGTTTGGTACAGCGGATGACGTTCGTGCCTTTGTCTCTGCAGCACACGCTATGGGTATTCGTGTGCTTTTGGACTGGGTGGCAAATCATACCTCACGTGATGCCCGTTGGATTACGGAACGCCCAGCCGACTGGTATGAGCGCGATGAACAAGGTGTTGCTAAGGTGCCATGGGACTGGACCGATACAGCAAAGCTTAACTACGCAAATCATGATGTGTGGCGTGGTCAGATAGATGCGATGCGCTATTGGGTCGAGAATTTCGATGTCGATGGCTTCCGTTGCGATATGGCTATGTTGGTGCCTATTGAGTTCTGGCAGGAGGCGTCTCAGGAGTTGCATAACATAAAAAGCGATATCTTTATGTTGGCGGAGGCTGAGGAGGATAACCTCTTCGACAATGCCTTTAATATGAGCTATCAGTGGAATGTACACCATATTATGGTGGACATCGCTAAGGGTGCTCGACGTGTGTGGGATTTGCGTAATGCTATACATGCTGAGCGTGCGCGTTACCCACGTGAGGCTATGCGTATGAGTTTTACATCAAATCACGATGAAAATTCATGGAGTGGCTCAGAGCACTCTCGTTTTGGTCGTGCGTTGGAGGTTATGACAGCTATGACCTTCCTTATGCCGTCAACAATGCCACTTATATACACAGGTCAAGAGGTAGGCTACGATCACTCATTTGAGTTCTTTGAGCGCGATGCTATTCCAGCCGAAAAGTATACTGAGAGTCATACTACAAAATTTTATCGTAGTTTGTGTGCTCTTAAGCATAAGGAGCGTGCTTTGGATTCTGGAGAGCGTGGTGGTGATATGATTGAGATTGAGAATAATGCTAAGGATTGTATTATGACCTTTGTACGTGAGGTTAGAGGCAGTCGTGTGGTGGCAATCATGAATCTCTCGCCATATACTATCCATGCTGATTTCCGTACTGGTATATATGCGGGTAGCTATACAAATGCTCTTAGCGGTGAACGTGTGATATTGGATGACCATGTGGAGCGAGACCTTGCCCCATGGAGCTATCAGATATTGGTGAAATAGATAACCTAAGAAAAAAGATATGAAACGACTATTTAGTGTTGTTATGCTTCTCTCTGTCGCAATTACGGCGATGGCTGCGAAGCCAAAGTTTGAGATAAAGCATGTGGAGCCACTCTCATGGTGGGTGGGTATGAATACTCCTTTGCAGCTTATGGTTAATGGTGATGGTATCTCAGCATATAATGTAGATATTACGCCAAAGGATAAAGGTGTGGAGGTTGCAAAGGTGCATAAGGCAGATAGCCCTAACTATCTCTTTGTTGATGTGAATATTGCTGCGGATGCTGTGCCAGGCACATATACACTCATCTTTAGCGATGGTAAGCGTAGCTATAAGTATGACTATGTTATCGCAGAGCGCGTAGCAGGCTCTAAGGAGCGAGCAAGCTTTACAACAGCAGATATGGTATATCTCATTATGCCTGATCGCTTTGCTAATGGAAATCCTGCAAACGACTCTACGGATGACACCACAGAGAAGGCTTTGCGTTCAAATCCTGGTCGTCGTCATGGTGGCGATTTGCAGGGTATGATTGATCATCTCGACTATATTGCTGACCTTGGAGCCACTGCGGTATGGGCTACGCCACTACTCCTCGATAATGAGAATGGTGCTTCATATCATGGCTATTCATGTAGCGACTACTATCTTATCGACCCACGTTTTGGTACAAATGAGTTGTTTAAGGAGTATGTTGAGGAGTGTCATAAGCATGATTTAAAGGTTATCATGGATATAGTTCCTAACCATAGCTCAATTACTCATTGGTGGTACAATGACCAGCCTTTTAAGGATTGGACACATCAGTGGAATAAGTATACTCAGTCAAACTGGACATTCTCAACAAATATGGACTTCAACGCCTCTGCGGCGGATTTGTATCAGATGGAGAGTGGATGGTTTGATCGCTCGATGGCAGATATGAACCTCGATAACCCATATTTGCTAAGCTACTTTAAGCAGTGGGCAGTATGGTGGATTGAGTATTCAGGCTTGGATGGCTTCCGTGTTGATACCTATCCTTATAATGAGAAGGGTCCTATGAGCGAGTGGTGCAAGGCTATTATGGCGGAGTATCCAAACTTTAACATCGTTGGTGAGGTGTGGACATCTTCAATCCCACAGTTGGCATATTGGCAGGGTGATAATGCAAATAAGGATGGCTTTAACTCACACTTGAAATCTATTATGGACTTCCCGCTTCATGATGCTATGCGTGCAGCTATGACAGAGTCGGGCTCTCGCGTAGAGTGGGGTAAGGGTATGACACGTGTCTATGATGTGTTGTCGCACGACTTTGTATACCACGACCTGCAGAATATGATGATTATGGCAGCGAACCACGATACTGACCGCATAGGTGATGTTTGTGAAGGTGATAGTCGCAAGATGAAGATTGTGCATACACTCCTTGCAACACTTCGTGGTATGCCTCAGATTCTTTATGGCGACGAGCTTATGTTCCGCTCTACGGATCGCTCTAAGGGACATCCTACCTTGCGTATTGATTTCCCTGGAGGCTGGGCAGGTGATAAGCAGAATCTTTTCGATCCTTCGCAGCACGTAGGATCACAGAAGGATGTTTATGACTATACTCGTAAGATTATGAATTGGCGCAAGTCTAAGGATGTTATACATAACGGTAAGACTATGCACTTCATCGATCGTGATAATACCTATGCCTATTTCCGTTATGATGATAATGATGTAGTCTTTGTATATATCAACAACACCGATGCTGAGCGCGAGGTGCCATGGACACGATACGCCGAGATTGCTTCGGACCTTACCGTAGGTCGCAATGTAATAACAGACGAGGATGTTAATATGCAGGGCGTTAAGGTTGCTCCGATGTCGGCTTTGGTGGTTGAGTTTGAGCGATAGTGCGCCTAAAACTAACACTTGTTATACAACTTCATAGAATAGGGGCTGTCGAATAAAATAATTTGACAGCTCTTTTTTGTTATTTATTGAGAAAAAATTCATATATTTGTACTATATGAACTTAAAACTTAGGTTAGTTATGAAGAGATTTTTTGTGATTTTAGCTGCTATGTTTGTTGTTGTAGCAGCATCGGCTCAGGAACCTATTAAGACTTTGGCAGATGCACAGATCGAGTATGATCGCGCTGTTGAGGAGCAGAAAAAGGCTATTGCAGTTGCGCGTAGCGAGGAGCAACATATTGTATCGGTGGCTAATGACCGTCTTGATGAGGTAAAGCGCAGTTTCGAGACAGTTAAGGAGGAGTATAAGTTGGTTGTTGCTGAGCAGAAGCGTATATTAAAGGCTGCCAAGCAGAAGTATGATAATGGTAATGCTGTCTATAAGCAGGAGATAGCGCGTACCAAGCAGGAGATAGCTTCGGCAAAGGCAAAAACTAAGGCTGTCGTAGCAGAACATAAGAGCATTGTCGCAGCTGCTAAAGCAGAGATATCTCGCCTTAAGGCTGCTGAGAACATGAAGAAATAGGAGTTATTATACAACTTTAAATAATGGGGGCTGTCCAACAAATTTATTGGACAGCCCCCATTAAATGTGTAATTTGTTGTAGTTAGAATTCGTATTCGTATATAGAAGATTTAAATCCACTCCATGCAGATTTATATGCATTTATGATGCTATCATCATCTGATGCTGGAACATATATTTTACGTCCTGATGCGTTATATGAAAAAGCGATAATACCAATTGACGGTGGAGTAGTAGCTTTGCAAAATACTTCACTGAGACTTGAACAATTACTGAAAGCTCCTTCTCCAATTGTTGTGATGCTATTTGGAATACTAATTTTTGTAAGGCTCGAACAACGACTGAAAGCATAGTCATTTATCATTATGATACCATCACATAAATGTATGTCAGTAAGATTACTACAGTCTCTAAAAGCATATTCATATATAAATTTTAGTCCATTTCCAAGATTAATATTACAGAGGTTATCGCAACCATTAAAGGCATATGCACCTATTTGTGTTACGGAGTCAGGTAATGTAATGCTTGAGATATGATCATAGTCATAGAATGCGTATTGTCCGATCGCGCTTATCTTATCAAGTGTCACTGAACCTTCAATTAGTCCCCCATTTACATATAAATTATCAGCATAGTATAATGGATTAGCATCAGAACTAATAAAGTTGATTTTGCACCACTTAGCAATATCGTCGATATGTACATTTGATAAGTTGTCACATTTATAGAATGCATCATTGCCAATAGACATAATACTATTTGGAATGTATATATCTGTCATCTTACTGCATCCATTAAAAGCTCCGTTACCAATTGAAACTATACTATCAGGAAGACTTACAGCAGTCAATGCATTACAACCATAGAATGCATTATCCTCAATATATTTAATATTATTACCAAATGTTATCTTTTTTAGATAGTAACATTCTCTGAATGCATTTTGTGGAATTATACTAACGTTGTCACCAAATATAATTTCTGAGAATTTAGAATTAATGAATATTCCACTGTAGGCAAGTTCATGAGAAAAGCTGTCGACATAACATGTAACATTCATATTATTGCTATTATCTATACATAATGTGCCTTTACATCCGCTAAATGCATATGAACCAATAGAAATAAAACTGTTTGGAATGAAAATGGTTGCTATACTACAACCAGAAAATGCGGAATCTCCAATTGTAGTTACACTTTTTGGAATAGTTATATTTGTAAGTTTCGAACATCCCGAAAATGCAGAATCTCCAATAACCTTTAATTCACTTGGTATTGTGATGGTTGTAAGATTTTCACAACCATAGAATGCACAGTATCCAATAGTCATTATGCTATTTGGAATAGTAATGTTTGTTAGATTATCTAGATTACGGAATGCATTTTCTCCTAAATAATAAACATCTCCATCAAAAGTAATAATACCCTCTCCTGTAGTTTCATTCCACTCGTTAGATATTATATTTGCACCAAAAACATCAGTTGCGTATGGCTCTATCTTTGATGTAGCTGTATATAAAATTTCGTTATTTGTTGGTTTATAAGAAGATTGAGGTTTAAACTCAAACACCGTCATTGGCTGAATAGTGTTTCTATCGATAACAACTTCCTTTGTTGTGGATTGTGTCATAACGAGACCGTTGATATCGGTAATATCAATCGAAATACCTTTTGCGAAGCTCTGCGAAGGTACTACGAACCAAAACTCTGTAGCCTCTTCTGCTGTTGTGCCAAGAGTTACGCCTGTGCCACAATCGATAATAAGCGTAGTCGTTGCATCATCAGCTAAAGTTGTAATAGGATCATTGCCGTAGATAGCAGTAATTGTTGCAGCACCTGCGAGTGGCTCATCGTCATTACCCTTAAGTGTTAGGCTCTTGATGGTTGCATCGCCATACACCTTAAGTTTAATATAACCACATAGATTCTTGAAGCGTAAAATATTGTCATCCTTACCATTTGTTACGGCTACCATAGCATTTGCTCCAAGACCAAATGAATTCTCAGCATAGCTTTGGGTTGCTGGGAAGGTGAAGTTAATAATACCCTCGTCAGACATTGATGTTGCTTCGTTATATGGATAAAAAGCGTATGTGTTTTCCAGTTCATTACCCGTAACGAGCTTATCTGTAATTTTAGTGAACGACCCACTATTGTCACCTGTCTTACCATCGAAGCGGTACTCTAAATTGTATGTTATGCCAGGGAAATATGATATCTCGTCACCCTCGTTCCAACGTAGGTGGTTGCCCTCCTCCACATAGGTGCGTGATGTTACATTATCAATCTCTGCATAGATCTTTTCAGGGATATTCACCATTGAGGTTTGTGTCTCATGCTTCTCCTCGATAGCATCTTGTGAGCAGGCTACAAATAGCGACACGACAGCGGTAAAGAGTAGTTGTTTTCTCATATCTTTATTACTTTTGAATTTTCTTAGAGTTGTATTTGTATATCTGATAGCTATTTACAAAGTTTTGCCATACGATATATGCCGTTGGTGCTATTGAGGCTATGGGGTTGAGAAAGTTGAGCGACATCCATATCGCAAGTATCGTATTCTTCTGTCCTACAGATTGTCCGCCAGCCACAACATCGCCTAAGGCTTGACCTAATGAATGACCCACCTTAAACTGTATGAGGCAAAGGATAAGGGCTATAGCGGCAAGCTCAATCTCGATAATTATATCCGCCTCTGTGTCGATTATAAAGGCTGTTGTGCGACCCATAACCAGTATGAGGGATATAAGCCATAGGTAGAACGAGAGAGATGAGTGTGACGATACCCACTCTGCGCCACGTCGCCATACAAGTCGTAGTACTTGTGCAACAAAGAAAGGTGCAATTAGCGTAGGTGCTACACGTCCTATGATACCCATAAATGTGCATGTGCCATTGCCAAAGGCATGAAGAATAAGCGGTGCGATAAGTGCTGTTACGAGGTTGCAAAGCAGGCTATAGGTCACCATGGTTGTGACATTTGCACCAAGCATACCGCCAATAACCACCGCAGCCATAGCAATAGGGGCTAATACGCATATCATAGCTCCCTGACCTACAATCTCACCCAGAAGAGGTGTAATAGCATAGTATACAACAATAGAACCTATAAACTGCACAAGAAGCATCCATAGATGTATGATGCTTAGGCGCATCTTGCGTATGTCGATACGGCAAAATGTTATAAATAGCATCGCTGCAATGAGCACAGGGGTGAGCATATTATGTGTCGCAGTCTCGACATGTGCCAAAGGGCGACATAATAGTGCGCCTACAATCATTGCTAAGGGCATCACTATACTCTTTATTGTATGTTTTGAAAGTGCCATAACTCTATTTGTTTGATAAGAATTTAAGAATAGACTCCATTAGTTGTGCGCGTTGTTTCGCATCCTTAATAGTCTCCATAGGGAATCCCATGGTGATACATCTATATGTGCCATTATATGCCACTGCAGCAGATTGTTGCGAGTGCTTATATTGCAATATAGTATACGACTTTTTACCTACAGGGATAACAATCTCTGGTGACTCTACGGGGTATATATCCTCCGAAGGCTCGGTGTTGAAGCTAAAATCTGCTTTTTTGCGCCACACTTGTGATTGTTGGCTCTTCACCTCTCCATTGCGTGACGCCATAACTCCACCAAAACGAACATGTAGCAGATCCTCTGCAAAGTCGCGGTCATCGGAGGTGGCAATAGGTGAGTACCACAGGTCGCTAAGTATGTAACTACCACTAAGTAGTAGAGCACCACCATTTGTGGCATAATCCTTAAGGATATGTTGCAACTCTGCAGGAAGCACCTCGTAATGGTAGCCTGTAGCACCGCGACCTATCTTTGTGGCGCGCTGCTTGCCGAGGATAATATCAACAATAGGATAGTTCGATAATGATATACGACGCTCTGTGACAGCCTTATGTGATGCAGAGGTGTAGGAGTATCCTGCATCGGCAATATCCTTACCGTGCAGGGCAGGGTAGTCGAAACTATTACCTGCTAGTACACGTGTTTCGTAGTCGTTATATGATGTTCCAAGAGCGTAGTTCTCGTTCTCTGACTTTGAAAGTTTACGGTCAAAGATAACCTGCTCACCGATGAACGAAATATCCTGAATATGTGCCACGCCACTATCGTAGCGGTTGAAGAATCCTGCGATGGAGTCTCCTTGCTGGCTCATTGGTGCAGCTACACGGTCGAAGCCATTTATAATCATAACCGTAGCCTTGCTATGTTTATTATAACATGCCGATAGTGTCTCAGAGTCGAAGCTCTCACCACCACGATTAACCGCTGTTATGCGATAGCTGTACCTCTTGCCAGGCTCCTGTATTACAGTTGTCGATGTGTCGTCAATACGTTTACCATTATCAAAGCCCCCATCATCAATGCGCGTATATAAGATATAGTAATCGGGCGCTGCTGTAGGCTCCAGAGGGTCAATTGTAGCACACCAGCTAAGGTTTGCCTTGTCGCCACAAAGGTCTATGGCAAAGCTATTTACAGGTAGAGGATGTACAACATACTCTGTATTGTACTGACTCGATAGATAGCGTAGCATACCCTTATATATCGCACGGCTTACATCGAAACGAAATGAGGGGTCAAGACCATAACGCATATCCGCAAAATTCTGGTGTGATAGAAGCTCCAGGAGCATCGTAGGACATGATGGTATACGTGCTTCGTAGTAGGCTCTATCCCACATGCCACGACGTGTCCAATTAGGCTCATATTTCACTTTGATGTCGTCGACTATCTGCGTCATTATCAAGTCGGTAAGGTCGCGTGAGCGTAGTCGAGAAACATCGTCGTTAAACTTGCCGTTATCCTCTTTTGTGCAGTAGATGCCAAGTGTTCCGATTATATCATCATTTAGGCGCACGCCAGCATCTGAGTGGAAGGCAAAGGCAAGGTCGATAGGAATATTTTTACCCTCCTCATCCTTAAGCATCTCACTTCCTCCCATAAGGGCATTCACCCAGTGGGCACGTGACATATAATCCTCCTTGTAGTCATCTTTATCCTCCTTGGCGGCATATACATCGGTCGAAAATCCCGACCACTGCAACCAATATCTTGCACCTTCAGTAAAGCGTGGATAGCCGCTTGTTGTCTCTTCGTAGAGCTCTCCATTGGTGCGAAGCGATGGTGTTACGTTACGGCGTATATTTCCCATGCCGCCACCAATCTTCACGGCATCTGCTACAACAACACCTTCCTCCTTTGAAGCATTGCTGAGGCTTACCATACGAGCATGGTTTCCCTCCTCGAAGAAGAACTCTCCAAGGCATATCCACATCGAGCCACCCATCTTTTGATTTACTAAGAACTCTCTATCGCCACCTGCCGCATGAACAACGTAGTGTGCATCGCTCACCGCCTCCTCTGTTGTTGTATAACTGACATAGACGCTATATATGCCTGCGGTCTCTATCTTGCCACCCCAGTGCGCCCAACTGAGATTTTTTTTCGAGTCGACGGTAGCTACCATTCGCGCTGTTCCATCATCAAATGGATTTTCGCCTGTGGCATAACTCTCTTGTAGGTGTGCAAATCCAACATCCACACGTTGCCACTTCTCGCTACCCGATGTCTCGGTGTAGTGTGAGTCATCTATGCCTTTATCATTATCGGCGATAATCTCCTGTGTTTGTAGGCTACGTTCTCGTGGAAGTAGTACGTTTGCTCCAGAACGTTCAAGCATTGGCACCAAGTAGGGTAGTACATATCCCTGGGTGTATAGATCCTCTACTGTCTCCCAAAGGCGTGAACGTTGCCATGTCCACATATTTCGCTTCTGGTTGAAATACCTACCATGACTCTGCCATAGGGCAATATGACGATTTGATAATCCTTGTGTTGGCTTAGAGATGTTACTTTGACGTGTAATGAGTGGTGCAGATGAGGTGTTTTTAAAGCTATTGCTACCCTCTCTTTTCCTGTAATATTGAGGAATAAGATTATCGATTAGCTTGCCATTAGAGTATATGACAATCGTGTAATTACGATATTTCTCTGGCAGCATCATGCGAACAGCATCATATATCTTAGCGATGTTGTCAGGTCGCATAGGGTAGTATGATAGCTCTACAGATGTTCTTACCTCTACCACACGAGCATTACCTCGATCTCTAAGACGTATGCTCTCTACTTTTACATAGCTTCCTGCAACCTCCTCAAGGGTTATTCTACGCAGTGCTACGCAGACAGAATCACATACCGATTTGGGTATATTGCTTTGTGCCATAGCAAATGGCATGGATAGTAGTGTTGCTGTTATGGCAACAAGACAAAATATTATAAATCGACGCATAGTATAATCATATTTATTTTGAGCCTCCAAAGATAGTTATAATTGATGAAATTTACGAAATTTTTATTATCTTTACCGCGTTATTTGTTTTAATAAAATATCTCTATGAAGTGTGCTATTATAGGTTACGGAAAGATGGGTCGCGAGATTGAGCGTATCCTCGTGGAGCGTGGCCACAATGTTGAGTTGGTGATTGATGAGGCTAATGCCGAGGAACTTACGGCAGATAATATTGCAAAGGTGGATGTTGCCTTTGAGTTTACAACGCCTGAAACAGGAGCTGATAATGTTGCAAAGGTGTTGAGTGCTGGTGGACGTGTGGTATGTGGTACTACAGGCTGGCTCGCACGATTTAAGGAGATGGAGGAGTTGGCAGTAGATAAAAACGGAGCACTCTTCTATGCTTCTAACTTCTCGATTGGAGTAAATATGATGTTCCGTCTTAACCGTCGTTTGGCAGAGCTTATGAATCCATATTCTCAGTATGATGTGCGTATTGAGGAGACTCACCACATGTGGAAGAAGGATGCTCCAAGTGGTACGGCTATAACTCTTGCCGAGGGTATTATCGAAAATATTGACCGCAAGACAAGTTGGGTGAATAGTAAGCCTACAAATGGCGCAGAGTTGGAGATTGAGTCGTTCCGTGAGGGTATGGTGCCAGGTATTCATACAATCACATATACGTCTGCGGATGATTATATCGAGTTGAAACACTCTATTACTAACCGCCGAGCATTAGCCATGGGTGCTGTGTTGGCTGGTGAGTATTTATCGAAGGTTGAGAAGAGTGGTGTATATTCGATGGATGATTTGTTGTAATTGAGGTTATGAAAAATATTATTTCTTCACTAAAAAACTTTTTTGCCCATCCATGGTTTATGGCAATTGTAGTGGCGATAATAGTATCGCTATTTGCTATATGGTATGGTGCTTGGTGGTCGCTTATTATTGTTCTCCCAATAGTTTATGACTATTATGTTGGTGGCAATATCAAGAGACTTCACAATAAACTGTATGAAAAATATCGCTGGTACCAGGTGGTGTGGGCAGTATGGTGTGCTGCAGTATTTGCGCTTGTTGTAGGTGTAATAGTACACATGCTTCTCTTCCGTTGGGAGAAGCCATTTCTTATCACCTTTGCCGTGGTGATGGCTGTGGCATTGTGGTCGGAGTTGAAGAACCAGTCTAAGATATATCTTTGGATTTATGGTTGGGTGCATGCGATAATCTTTGCAACGGTTGTGGCTACACTCATTCAGTTGTATTGGTTCCAGATGTTTGTTATCCCAACAGGCTCAATGGAGAGCACTCTTTTGGCAGGTGACTACATTCTTGTGAATAAGGTGTCGTATGGTCCACGTGTGCCTATGACTCCGCTATCATTCCCATTTGTGCATAATACCATGCCAATGAATCCTGCGAAGGCGTCGTTTACAACATCATGGCAGCGCGACTATCGTCGTTTGGCAACATGTGGCGAGGTTAAGCGTAACGATGTTGTGGTATTTAACTTCCCTGAGGGTGATACCGTGGTTTTGGAGATGCCAGCAATGAGCTATTACGAGTTCCTTCGTGATGCCCGCTTTGGAAAAACGGTAGCGGAGCGTCGCAAAAATGTAGCGGATAATTTTACTGTTGTGGCACGTCCTCTTGATAAGAAGGAGAACTATATCAAGCGATGTGTAGGTATTCCTGGCGATTCGCTTCAGATTGTTGATGGTGCGGTATATCACAATGGTGAGCGTGAGGCGTTTGTTCCAAAGCGTCAGTATATCTACTATAATGAGTATACTGCGAAGCCTATAAAAATTGGTATTGATAATGCTACGGGTGAGTATATGGAGCTTCCTGTTACTGATGACGAATTGGTGGCATACGCTGATACTACGCGCTATAAGCTTAAGAAGATTGGTGGCGCAATATCGGGTAGCACACTAATCCCACATACTACGCCTGCTAAGGGTCAGCGATGGACAATTGATGATATGGGTCCTATCTGGGTGCCGAAGGCTGGTGCTACGATAGAGCTTAATGCCGAAAATATGGCGATGTATGGTCGTTGCATAGAGGTATACGAAAATCACACAGTTGAGTATCGCGGTGATGAGATACTTGTCGATGGTGTTCCTGTTACGACATATACCTTCCTCCAGGATTACTATTTTATGATGGGCGATAATCGTCATGGCTCGTTAGATTCACGCTTCTGGGGTTTTGTGCCAGAGGATCATATTGTGGGTAAGGCTTCATATATCTGGTTCTCTGTAGACCCTGTCCAGGGTGGTATACGCTGGGATCGTATCTTTACATCAATTGAATAATCCAAAGAGGTAAATATTGTGGCTACGGACAGCTATAAGACAATTGCGCGACCTGCGGAGACTACTTATCGACAGTTGAGTAGTAAGTTCTTAGTCTACGCATATCCGGTGGAGACGGAGGAGGAGATAAAGCAGCATCTTGATGTCTTGCGAAAAAAGTGGTTTGATGCTACTCACCATTGCTATGCTTGGCGTTTAGGAGCTAAGGGAGAGCATTTTCGTGCTAATGACGATGGTGAGCCATCCTCAACCGCAGGAAAACCGATACTTGGACAAATGTTATCGCAAGAGGTGACAAATTGCTTAGTTGTAGTTGTTCGTTACTTTGGAGGTACGAAGCTCGGTGTGCCAGGCTTGATAGCTGCATATAAGGAGTCTACAGCATTGGTGTTGGCTGAGTGTGAGATTGTGGAACGTACGGTGGATGTAGTAATTGATGTGTCGTTCTCATATATCGCAATGAACGATGTTATGCGTGTAGTCAAGGATATGCAACCTAAGGTTGTTAATCAGATCTTTGATAATCTCTGCACTATGACATTGTCGATTCGCGAGGGTGACTCGGCACAGCTTATCGCTCGTTTAGAGAAGGTCGAGGGTGCTACAGTTGAGGTGCGTTCGTAAATATATTAGAGCTTTTGGAAAACAAGATAAAAATAAAGGGCGCGAGGGTGCATAACCTAAAGAGTGTGGATGTTGATATTCCGCACTCTAAATTCGTTGTGGTTACAGGTCTCTCTGGATCTGGAAAGTCAACACTCGCATTCGATACGATATTTGCTGAGGGACAACGACGATATGTCGAGAGTCTATCTGCGTATGCACGTCAGTTCTTAGGACGAGTTGAAAAACCAGATGTCGACCTTATTGAGGGTGTAGCTCCAGCAATTGCAATAGAGCAGAAGGTGATATCGAAGAATCCTCGTTCAACGGTGGGTACAACAACAGAGATATATGATTACCTTAAATTGTTGTATGCTCGTATCGGAAAAACATACTCTCCGATAACAGGTCTTGAGATACGATGCTACGAGGTTGAGGATGTGGTAAATCACATCATGGAGATGGCAGACAGCACTCGTGTTGTGGTTGTATCACCACTTTTGCTTAAGCAATCCGAGGGCATTGTTGAGCGAATGTTGACGCTTATAGAAGATGGTGTCAATAGGGTGCGCTATCGCGGTGAGATAATGCTTGTTGAGGAGTTCATCCCACAGGTAACGGAGGATATGCCACTTGAAGATGTTATGATTATTGTCGACCGCGTAGTATTGCACCACGACAATGATGTGATATCGCGTTTAACCGATTCCGTGGCGCGAGCTATGGGATATGGTGCTGGTGTGGTGCATATCATAACAGATAAGGTAGAGACATTTTCGTCGCATTATGAGGAGGAGGGTGTGTCGTATGAGCGACCTACAGAGCATCTATTCTCATTCAATAATCCTCTTGGAGCATGCCCTGTTTGTGAGGGCTATGGCAAGGTAACGGGAATTGATGAAAACCTTGTTATTCCAGATAAGTCTAAAAGTATATATGAGGGTGCTGTGGCGTGCTGGAATGGTGCTTCAATGAGTCGCTGGAAGAGCGAGCTGATTTCGGCGTCATCAAAGTGTAATTTCCCAATACATACTCCCTATTATGCACTTACTGATGAGCAGAAGGATATGTTGTGGCATGGCACAGATTATTTCTATGGTATAGATGACTTCTTTGCCTATGTAGATACACAACGCCATAAAGTTCAGTACCGTGTGCTTAAGGCTCGATATATGGGTAAGACACTTTGTCCTGAGTGTCATGGTGCTCGTCTGCGCAAGGAGGTGCTATATGTTAAGGTTGGTGGTAAGAACATTGCCGAGATGGTTGCTATGACCATTGGTGAGTTGGTTGAGTTCTTTAATAATCTCCAACTCGATGACCACGATTCGAAGACCGCGGAGCGTGTGTTGATTGAGATACGTAACCGCCTTGGCTACCTTATGGAGGTGGGTCTACATTACCTTACTCTTGATCGCTTGTCGGTGTCGTTGTCGGGAGGTGAGTCTCAGCGTATCAATCTCTCTACATCGTTGGGTAGTAATCTTGTAGGCTCAATGTATATCCTTGATGAGCCAAGTATTGGTCTTCATCCTCGTGACACAAATCGTCTTATCGGAGTATTGAAGCAGCTTCGTGACTTGGATAATACGGTAATCGTTGTAGAGCATGAGGAGGAAGTTATGCGTGCTGCCGACTGGATTGTGGATATGGGTCCAGAGGCAGGTATCGGTGGTGGCGAAGTAGTGTATAATGGTCCTGCGGATGGTGTAGTTTTAGCAGAAAACTCGCTTACGGCAGACTATCTTACTGGAAGAAAGAGGATAGAGGTGCCTAAGCGTCGTCGTGCCTCTGCGGGTGTTGTGCGAGTGCGTGGTGCAAGACATAATAACCTCAAAAACATTGATGTAGAGATCCCGATAGGAGTGCTTACATGTATTACGGGTGTCTCAGGCTCAGGTAAGTCATCGTTGGCAGACGATGTTCTATTCCCTGCACTTAAGCGTATTTTGTCGGAGACAACGTTGATTCCTGGCGATCATGACGGAGTAGATGTGGATAAACACCTGTTGCAGAGTGTAGAGATGGTGTCGCAGTCTCCGATAGGTAAGTCTACGCGCTCTAATCCTGTGACATATATCAAGGCATACGATGAGATTCGTAAGCTCTTTGCTGACCAACCATATTCTAAGCATAATGGTATTGGTGCTGCTGCCTTCTCGTTTAATGTGCCTGGTGGTCGTTGTGAGGAGTGTGAGGGCGAGGGTGTTATCAAGGTGAGCATGCAGTTTATGGCAGATGTTGAGCTGCAATGTGAAGCTTGTGGTGGCATGCGTTTCAAATCAGAGATATTGGATGTTAAGTATCGCGACAAGAATATTTACGACATCCTCAATATGTCGGTAGATGAGGCTTTAGAGTTTTTCGCTGCTGATGCTTCAAATACGACGTGCAAGCGTATTGTTGAGCGCATAAGACCGTTGCAACAGGTGGGACTTGGATATGTTAAGTTGGGTCAGTCATCATCAACACTTTCGGGAGGTGAGTCACAGCGTGTGAAGCTTGCCTCTTTCCTAACCAAGGAGCGAAGCGAGGAGCGTGTGATGTTTATCTTCGATGAGCCTACAACAGGTCTCCATTTTCATGATATACGACGATTGTTGTCTGCCTTTGATGCCCTTATAGAGCGAGGACATACCGTTGTTGTTGTGGAGCATAATATGGATGTTATAAAGTGTGCCGATTGGGTTATTGATCTTGGTCCAGAGGCGGGTAAGGATGGCGGAAAAGTTGTGGTGTGTGGCACTCCAGAGCAGGTTGTGGCTTGTGAAGAGAGCTACACAGGTCAGTTCCTAAAACAACATTTAGAGTAATGGCAGAATTTGAAACATATACACTATCAAATGGTATTCGTGGCATACACCGTCAAGTACGTAGCGGTGTGGCACATTGTGCTTTGGTGGTAAATGCTGGCTGTCGTGATGAGTTGAAGAGTGAATATGGCATAGCTCACTTTACTGAGCATGCACTATTCAAGGGAACAGAGCGACGTAAGGCGTATCAGGTAAATTGTAGACTTGAAAATCTCGGTGGTGAGCTAAATGCCTATACTACGAAGGAGGATACCACGCTTCATGCTACGGTGCTACGTCGTGACTTTCAGCGTGCTGTGGAGCTTATGGCGGATGTTATCTTCCACTCCTCTTTCCCAGATAAGGAACTTAAAAAGGAGCGCGAGGTAATTGCCGATGAGATAAACTCTTATAAGGATTCTCCCTCGGAGCGTATATACGACGATTTCGAGGATTTGATATTCAAAGGGTCGGAGTTGGGACATAATATTCTTGGCTCGAAGGCTACGATAGCGCGTTTTGATAGTGAGTCGATGCACCGCTTTGTGGAGCGTACATATACTACCGACCAGATGGTATTTTCATCTATCGGAAACTTCTCTGTAGCTACAGCGCGTGCTGTTGCAGAGCGATATCTCGGATGTGTGGAGCCTACCAAACGAGGTTTTCAGCGTCAGATACCATCGTTATATGAATCCTTTAATGTGCATCTAGCGCGTCATACTCATCAGGCGCATGGTATTATCGGTACGCGAGGATATAGCATCGCGGATGAGCGTCGATTGCCGTTGGCTCTGCTTGTGAATATTCTTGGTGGTCCTTCGGCTAATTCGCTGCTGAATATAGAGTTGCGCGAGAAACGAGGATTGTCGTATAATGTGGAGGCTACATACACGCCATACTCTGATTGTGGTATTGTGGGTATCTATTTCTCGTCGGACCATGATAATATGGCTAAGTGCGTGGAGCTTATTGAGGAGAATGTGATGCGTCTTACAAAGGAGGTTATATCACCACGACGTTTGGCTATCGCAAAGCGTCAGTTTGTGGCTCAGATGGCTATATCTATGGAGTCGAATGAGGGTTATATGCTTGGAGCAGGAAAGAGTTATCTTTTATACAAGGATATAGACACTCTAGAAGAGGCGTATAAAAAGGTTATGGCAATTACGGCAGAGCAAATTATGGGTGTTGCACAGGATAGTTTGTCTAATCTTTCACATTTGTTGTATAGTAAATAATTTGATTATGAATAATTTGGAGCAATATATCTTGGATAATACCAAGCCTGAGGAGGCGTTGATGCATCAGTTGGAGCGCGAAACATACCTGCGAGTTATTAATCCGCGTATGATTTCTGGTCATCTTCAAGGAAAGTTGTTGGAGATGCTTGTGCGTATGATGCGACCAAAGAGGGTGTTAGAGATAGGTACTTTTACAGGCTATTCGGGATTGAGTATAGCGCGAGGCTTGGAGGATGGAGCATACCTTGATACCATTGAAGTGGATGATGAACTTGAGGATATCGCAGCTAAGTATTTCGAGAAGTCGGAGTACGGTCATCGTATACGTCAGCATATTGGCTCGGCGTTGGATGTTGTGCCTACGCTTGGCGAGGTCTACGATATGGTGTTTATTGATGGCGACAAACGTGAGTATCCAGCATATTACAATATGCTTATGGATGGCGGTTATGTTCGTAGTGGCTCTATAATGCTGGCTGATAATATATTGTGGTATGGCAAGGTTGCTGAGCCTATTGCCCGTACCGACCACCATACGCAGGCCATCGTGGAGTTTAACCGTATGGTTGTGGAGGATGATAGGGTAGATAATGTTATCGTTCCAATCCGTGACGGAATCAATATGATAAGGGTAAAATAAAAAAAAAGAGGCCGCGCAAAACGGTCTCTTTTTTTTGTCTGTGAAGGGAGGATTATTTGTCCCTCTTTGGAAGTAGCTCCGTAAGTGAGCCAAGCGCACCAACGAGATTGCTGGCCTCGAATGGTAGGAATACGGTCTTTGACTGCTCGCCCGCGCCAATCTCCTTCAACGTCTCGACATACTTCATAAGAAGCATATATGTCGCTGGGTCGGTCTTCGACTCGGCAATCGCATCGGCAACCTTGCGGATAGCCTCTGCCTCTGCCGAAGCCTGCAAAATCTTGGCATCTGCCTCACCCTGCGCACGAAGAATCTGTGTCTGACGCTCCGCCTCTGCCTGGTTAATCTGCGACTCCTTCTCTCCCTCCGACTGGAGAATCATAGCCTCCTTATGTCCCTTAGCCTCAAGGACTTTAACACGACGCTCGCGCTCCGCCTGCATCTGCTGCTCCATAGCACGACGTACCGACTCTGGAGGTGTGATATCCTGCAACTCCACGCGGTTAACCTTTACGCCCCACTTGTTAGTAGCCTCGTCCAAAACGATACGTAGCTTCGAGTTGATGGTATCGCGCGAGGTGAGAGTCTCGTCCAACTCCAACTCACCAATCACATTACGCAGTGTTGTCTGCGTGAGTTTCTCGATAGCGTTAGGGAGGTTGTCAATCTCGTAAACTGACTTCACGGGGTCCACAATCTGGAAGTAGAGCAACGCATTGATAGTCGTAGTAACGTTATCCTTCGTAATCACGCTCTGCTTGTCGAAGTCGTAAACCTGCTCACGGAGGTCGATGCGCGATGTGGTGCGCATAACAACGCTCTTCGAGCCGTCGGTATACTTAATCTCGTCGCGCTGCACAACCTCGCGTGCGCGGTCGATGATAGGGAATATGAAGTTGATACCCGACTGCAATGTTCTGTCATAGCGTCCCAGGCGCTCAACAACACGGGTCTCCGACTGCGGAACGATTTTGAAGCCCTTCAAAACGTATATCACCGCAATGGCTGCAATGATAAGGAAAATAATCAATGTAGAGTCCATAGTTTATAGTTTTTTAACGGTTAGCACTACGCTGTCTATTGCCACCACCTCGACCTTTGTACCCTTTGTAAGAGTCTCGCCATCAGCGGTTATGGCGCGCCAGTCGACGCCCTCAATCATCACTCTTCCACCTTCGAGGTCGCCATCTACCTCCTCGCATACTACGCCACGCTTGCCAATCATAGCCGAGGCGTTTGTAGCCACCTTCTCGCCACCTTTGTAGAAGGCGCGCTTTAGCAGTGGTCGAACACCCGCGAGGGCGATAATCGTAACGATGGCAAAGGTGAGAAACTGCATCTCTAACGATGCGTCACACGCCGCTGCGATAGCCGCACCTCCAGCACCTATCGAGAGGCAGATAACCGCGAATCCTGCGGTGAAAAGCTCCACGATGAAGAGTATCAACGCTGCGATAATCCAATAAAGCCAAATTTCCATATTGTTAAGTTTTAGTATTATAGACGCACTTGGGGTTTAATTTCTATCAAAGGTACAAAAAAGTTGTGAGGTTGCAACACTTCGTAGGCTCCAAAGTTGTTGTTTGTGCTTATAGGCGTAAGCATCTAATGATGTCAAAGATAATAAAAAAATTTTGGAAATAAAATATATTTTTTGCTATACGAAAAAATATCACCGTAGGTGATTATAAATTCAAAAAAAGTTCGTATATTTGTATGATTTACATAACTTTTAAAACAAACTTAATACTTCGAAATATGATTCGTCACATCGTAATGTGGAAGTTCCGCCGCGATTTGGAGGAGACACCACAGCAGATTGCAGCAGAGATGAAGAGCCGTTTGGAGGGCTTGAATGGTAAGATTGAGGGGCTTTTGCGTGCCGAGGTGGGTATCAACCTCAAGGAGAGTGCATCATCGTTCGATGCTGTGCTTACTGCCGACTTCCCATCGTGGGAGGCTATGGAGGCGTATAAGGTAAATCCGTTGCACGTCGTAATTAGCGACTACTGCAAGAGCCGCCGCCTGGAGCGTGTCGATGTCGACTATCAGATTGATTAGCCGAGAGTCATAGCAAACGAAAATCGAAAAAACAAAAAAAATAACAAACAATAAATTAAACTTAAAACTATTATGCAGAAGAGAATTGTAGAGTGTGTACCTAACTTCTCGGAGGGTCGCAACTTGGAGACTATTAAGCAGATTACAGATGTTATCGAGGCATCGAAGGGTGTTAAACTTTTGGATGTTGACCCAGGTGAGGCAACAAACCGTACTGTTGTAACCTTCGTAGGTGAGCCAGAGGCAGTATGTAACGCTGCGGTAGCGGCTATCAAGCGTGCTACGGAGCTTATCGATATGCGTCAGCATAAGGGTGCTCACCCACGTATGGGTGCTTGCGACGTTTGTCCTCTTATCCCTGTGTCTGGTATCACTTTGGAGGAGTGTGCAGAGTTGGCACGTGCTCTTGCAAAGCGCATCGCTGAGGAGCTCGGCGTTCCTACATACTGCTACGAGGCTGCTGCATTCACTCCTGAGCGTCGTAACTTGGCTGTGTGCCGCGCTGGTGAGTATGAGGCATTGCCAGAGAAGATGATGGATGAGAAGCGTAAGCCAGATTTCGGTGCTCGTCCATACGATGAGGCAGTTGCTAAGAGTGGTGCTACTGCTGTTGGTGCTCGTGACTTCTTGGTGGCTGTAAACTATAACCTCAATAGCACATCTACACGTCGTGCTAACGCCATTGCCTTTGACGTTCGCGAGAAGGGTCGTCCTATGCGTGAGGGTAACCCTATCACAGGTAAGATTATCAAGGATGAGAAGGGTAACCCAGTAATGAAGCCAGGTACATTGAAGGCTTGTAAGGCTATCGGCTGGTTTATCGAGGAGTACGGTATCGCACAGGTGTCTATGAATATGACAAACCTCGCTATCACACCTCTCCATGTAGCATTCGACGAGGTATGCCGTGCAGCTGAGGCTCGTGGTGTGCGTGTTACAGGTGCTGAGATCGTAGGTCTTGTTCCTAAGAGCGTATTGGTAGATGCTGGTCGTCACTTCTTGCGCAAGCAGAATCGCTCTACAGGTCTTCCAGAGCGCGAGTTGGTGCGTATCGCTATCGAGTCTATGGGCTTGTCAAACTTGAAGGAGTTCAAGCCAGAGGAGAAGGTTATCGAGTATATGCTTGAGGCTGAGGAGATGAAGGACGTTAAGAAGTTGGTAGATATGACATGCACAGGCTTTGCTGAGGAGACAGCAAGTGAGTCTCCAGCTCCTGGTGGTGGTTCTATCTCAGCATATATGGGTGCTTTGGCTGCAGCTCTCGGTACTATGGTTGCTAACCTCTCATCACACAAGGCAGGTTGGGATGACCGCTGGGAGTTCTTCTCAGACTGGGCAGACAACGGTATGGCTGTTATGAACGAGTTGCTCTACTTGGTAGACGAGGATACTGCGGCGTTCAACAAGATTATGGACGTATTTGGTATGCCTAAGGGTACTGACGAGGAGAAGGCTGCACGTGCTGAGGCTATGGAGGTTGCTACACTCTACGCTACACAGGTGCCACTTCGCACTATGAAGGCTGCGTATAAGGCATTCGATGTTGTTCGTGCTATGGCTGAGGAGGGTAACCCTAACTCAGTATCTGATGCTGGTGTAGGTGCTTTGGCTGCTCGCTCAGCAGTTATGGGTGCTTGCCTCAACGTTAAGATTAACGCAGCAGGTCTTAAGGACCGCGCTATGGCAGAGACTTTGGTTGCTGAGGCTATGGAGATTCAGGCAGCAGCACAGAAGGCTGAGGCTGAGATTTTGGCGGTTGTAGAGTCAAAGATTGCATAATTAAGTGAAAACTGAAAGGTGAAAATTGAAAAGTAGGGTGTGCTTCGCACGAGTTTTATAAATATGCGCCGCAGGCACCATACTTTTCACCTTTCACTTTTCACCTTTCACCTCAAAAAGTAAATGTTATGACAGATTTCCAGAAAGATATATTGGCTGGTATTCCTGATCCACTGCCAGCACCACGTCCTTACGACCCACAGGCAAACCATGCCCCAAAGCGTAAGGATATCCTCACCGACGAGGAGAAGAAGCTCGCCTTGGCTAATGCTTTGCGTTACTTCCCTGAGAAGTACCACGCAGAGCTCGCTCCAGAGTTCTTGGAGGAGCTTAAGACATACGGTCGTATCTACATGTATCGCTTGCGCCCTCAGTATGAGATGTATGCTCGCTCTATCGATGAGTATCCAGCGCGCTCACGTCAGGCAGCAGCGATTATGCTTATGATTCAGAACAACCTCGACAAGGCTGTGGCGCAGCACCCTCACGAACTTATCACCTATGGTGGTAATGGTGCGGTATTCCAGAACTGGGCACAGTATCGTCTTGCTATGAAGTATCTCGCAGAGATGACCGACGAGCAGACTCTTGTTATGTACTCTGGTCATCCACTTGGTCTCTTCCCATCACATAAGGATGCACCACGTGTGATTGTTACCAACGGTATGGTTATTCCTAATCACTCATCGCAGGATGATTGGGAGCGTTTCAACGCTATGGGTGTATCGCAGTATGGTCAGATGACTGCCGGCTCATATATGTACATCGGTCCTCAGGGTATCGTTCACGGTACTACAATCACCGTTATGAACGCAGCGCGTAAGCGTATGAAGGAGGGTCAGAAGGATTTGCGCGGTATGTTGTTCGTAACGGCGGGTCTTGGTGGTATGTCTGGTGCACAGCCTAAGGCTGGTAATATCTCAGGCGTTGTGAGCATCACTGCCGAGGTAAACATAGCAGCTGCTGAGAAGCGTCACGCACAGGGCTGGGTGGATGAGCTTTACTCATCACTCGACGAGCTTATTCCACGTGTTCGCCAGGCAGTTGAGACTAAGGAGGTTATCTCGTTTGCATACGTAGGAAA
>JAGBUS010000093.1 GCA_017630735.1 Alistipes sp.
AGAAAGACCCTTCTGACCTGCTGCAAGGTTACGACGATAGAATGCGTTAGACTCCTCAGCAGTAGAGAAACCTGCATACTGACGGATAGTCCAAGGACGCATAACGTACATTGTTGAGTAAGGACCACGCAAGAAAGGTGCGATACCTGCAGCATAGTTCAAATGCTCCATACCCTCAAGGTCAGCTGCAGTGTAGTTCTCCTTAACGGCGATACGCTCGGCAGTCAACCAATCCTCCTTGGGAGCCTTAGTAGCGGCGCAGCACTCTGTAGCTGCAGCCTTATATTCTAAATCTGAAAATTTTGCTCTCATAGCCTATAAATCGATTAAATGCCCAACTTCTTAAGATAATCCTTCAAAGTCTCCAATACGTTGCTCTTAACGTTGATGAAGTTTGTGATACCCTGAGCCTCAAGCTCTGCAGCACAAGCTGGTGCACCTGCAACAACCAAGATAGCCTTGTCGCCGAGGAGCTCCTTAACGCGTGGTGCTACTGTTGCGTAGTCATCATCAGAAGCACAAACTACAACGATCTCTGCCTTAGATGCCAACGCTGCCTCAACACCCTCCTCAACAGACTTGAAGAATGTGTTATCCTCAACGCGGATACCTGCGCAAGCGAAGAAGTTGCAAGAGAACTGAGCACGTGCACGTGCCATACCCAAAGTACCGCAAGTGAGCATGAATGCCTTAGGAGTCTTGCCTGAACGGTCAACGCTCATACGCATCTCCTCAAATGCCATAGCACCACGGTATGGTGTAAGAACATTTGCAGAAACCTCAGCACGCTTAACCTTGCAGTCGCAGATAGCCTCGTCAGCAACCTCTGTGAAGTTAGGATACTGGTTAGCACCGAGGAGGATGAGACGACGTGTAGCGATAGCCTTATCCTTAGCCGCAGCTGAAGCGTTTACACGCTCAACGATGAAGCCCTCCTTGAATGCAGCGATATAACCACCCTTCTCCTCGATCTCGCGGAACAATGTCCAAGCCTCCTTAGCGATAGAAGCTGTAAGAGACTCGATGTAGTATGAACCACCAGCTGGGTCAACAACCTGATCGAAGTGTGACTCGTGCTTCAACAAAAGCTGTGCATTACGAGCAATACGCTTTGAGAACTCAGTTGGAGCCTCGAAAGAGTAGTCGAATGGCAATACCTCCAATGAGTGTACACCTGCGATAGTAGCAGACATAGCCTCAGTAGTACCACGCAACATATTCACGTATGGATCGTAAACAGTCTGGTTCCAAGTAGATGTAACAGCGTGAGCAACCATCTTGCAAGAGCAATCCTTCGCTGGGCCATAAGCCTTAACGATGTTAGCCCAAAGCATACGTGCTGCACGGAACTTAGCCATCTCAAGGAAGTAGTTTGCAGTAACTGCGAAAGTAAAGCGAATCTTACGTGCTACCTCGTCGATAGAGAGACCACGCTCCATAAGTTTCACGAGATACTCGTGAGCAGCAGAGAGTGTGAATGCCAACTCCTCAACGATTGTAGAACCTGCGTTAGAGAATGTAGCACCTGATACGTTTACCACCTTAACGCGCTTGTACTCAGCAGTAGCCTTTACAAGCTCAGCGATAACGTCGAAGCAGTTACGCTCGTTCTCCTTGCAGCCGCAAGTACCCTTTACAGAGAGAGACTTGATGATTGGGTCGATGCAGAAGTTGAGACGAAGCTCATCCTTAGGCTCTGCAGCATACTTTGCCAAAACCTTATTGCACAAAGCAGCCAATGCCTCAGCATCAGCACCACAGAATGTCAACTCTACTGCTGTAGGAACGATATCCTTCAAAAGTGCGTCAACATCTACCTCGCAAGCGCATGACTCGCAGAAGCAGAAGCCCAAAGAGTCAACACCAGAGTTAAGAAGCTTCAAAGCCTCCTCATTAGCCTCCTTAGCGCACTTTACAGCGATAGTCTGGTGTACACGCCATGTGTTGTCCTTAGAGACACCACGAACGTATGGGAACTCACCAGCCTCTGCGCCAAGATACTCTACCTCAGCGAGGTTCTCAGCACGGTAGTAAGGGCGTACATTGAAACCCTCACCAGTCTTCCATACCAATTTGCGCTCATAATCTGCGCCCTTAAGGTCAGTTGTGATAACGGCCTCCCACTGCTCGGTTGACACCGGTGGGAACTCCGCGAACAACTTTTCTTTGGTATTAGCCATAGTTGTTTTAGATTTAATTGTTTTTAAGTGTGTGATATTTAATATCTTGTATTTTCTACACATTATAAGTTTTACGCACATATACCCACGCACGCTACACGCACGCGAGCACATATATACCTAAAACACAACAAAGTTAGTAAAATTATCCTCAATAAGCAATTTTTTACAACAAATTATTTAGACAGCACCACCCTTACAAAACAAAAAAGTTGGAATCACTCCCAACTTTTTGTAATTAAATATCGTTTTATAGACACTACAATCTAAAACCAAAACAGACATACAAGCAATACGAATTGCGCGACTGAGATTTATAAGAGTCTAAGAATTGAAATCCTAAGCCAATATACGGAGATCTATTAGAGTGCCATCTAACACCCACATCATAAAGCATATAACCCCAATCACCCCAGCAAGATGCCTGAACTTTTGGGGCAACCGTCCAATATGTATTTTCACCGTGCGCAAAAACATACTCAGACGCCAAACCAACAAGCAACTGCATTCCATAGTTTTCCTTATTATAGAATGTTATGTTTGATGTTATTGGAATATGCAACGACCAGTTCTCATTAAAATGATAACCCCAATTAGCCGAAAGACTATACGAATCGTATTGTGGCTTATTCAATGCAAGCTGATAACTATTCTCTACACTAAACGAGAACGCTTGCCCATCCCTATAATCTTGCGCGTGAGCAACGCTTAGATTGGCAATAAACACCACCATCACCAACCCTACTCTCTTCAAAAGAGCCCTAACTAAACATCTATCCATAACTTTAAATATTAAGAAGTTATGTTGCAAAATTAAAAAAAATTCTCAAAGAGACAAATTTTCCAATATTTATTTTCTGATTAGGAGGATATGATATAGATATAAAACAAAAAAAGGTCGACCGAAGTCGACCTATATTAGCCTTGTTTGACGGCTTACTGTGCAGACTGAGTAAGAGCAGAGATAACAGCCTGTGCGTTAGCAACATTGTTACCAGCAGTTACATTCTGCATAGCTGCAATAGCCTGCTCGAACATCTCCTTCTCATTGTATGCAACACCAAGGAGGTAGTTGATATCGCTACGACCCTCGTCAGTTACCTGAGTCTCAAGAGCTGCTGGAGCCAACTCAATCATCTTGTTGAAATCCTTCTTGCCGTAGTATGCCTGCATAGTAATCTTTGCAGCCATAGCAGCGTCGTCGAGCTGCTCAGCCATAGCGATGATACCATCGTAGTCGTTAGCCATCTGCAACTTAGCAACCTCGTTGTTAGTGTACATATCCATCTTAGACTGTGCAGTAGCGATAGCCTCAGCATACTTCTCAGCATTGAGCTGTGAAATCTTAGTACAGATCTTCATACCCTCCTGATACATATTGCTCTTGAAGTAGCTCTCAGCAAGGTTCAAAGCCATCTCAGTGTTACGTGGATCAGCCTGATAACCCTTTGAGAATACCTCAATTGCAGTTGCATAATCCTCGCTGTTGAAGGCATCAGCACCCTTAGCCTGGTACATCTGACCTACATAAGAGCGGTTCTTATTCATTGCAGCAATATCCTCATACATCTCTGCAAGGTTTGCAGCCTCAGAGAAGTTGTTAATAGCCTCGTCGTAGTTCTTAGCGTTGAAAGCAGCAACACCCAACTTGTTGTAGCAAGTAACAACAAACTTCTTTGAACCAGCGATAGCCTTCTGCTGATTTGCATCTGGCTCCTCGATATCCCAACTTGCGTCAATTACCTCCTGGAACTGAGCGATAGCCTCGCCATAGTTACCTGTCTTGGCATTTCCCAAACCCTGCTGGAATACTGCTACGATGTCTGTCTGAGCAAAAAGTGATGTAGCTCCCATGAGGGCTACTACAGTCATAATTAGTTTTTTCATAGATAGTTAGTATAATGTTTATTTTATTGTTTCAAAAGCAAAAAGCATCGGCAAAGTTACTATTTTGTAACGTAACCACAAAATTTTACAACCCCTTATTTACGTATCGACGCAAAAAATTGTGTCATAAGAGCCTCACACTCCTCCCTGAGCACACCTCGTACAACCTCAGTCTTTGGGTGCATTATACGCTCCGAAAATGTCGTATAACCACGCTTATCATCCTCCGCGCCATACACTACACGATGCACCTGACTCCAGGCTATAGCACCAGCGCACATGGCACATGGCTCAACCGTAACATAGAGCGTACACTGATTAAGATACTTACCGCCAAGTGTCTGAGCAGCAGCAGTTATAGCCTGCATCTCGGCATGTGCCGTAGCATCCACGAGTGTCTCCACGAGGTTATGTCCACGACCTATAATTCTGTCGCCCACAACCACAACAGCACCAATAGGCACCTCTCCCTTATCTAACGCTCGCTGAGCCTCTACTATTGCCATACGCATAAATTTTTCATCATTTCGCGTCTCGATGCTATTTTTTTCAGCCATATTATAATAATATATATTGAAAAATTACTACCTTTGTGAATTGCAAAGATAACAAAAAAACATAGAAACTAAAAATATACTACTAATGTACAGATCACACAATTGCGGTGAACTCCGCATAGAGAACGTCGGTCAGGAGGTAACCCTCGCTGGCTGGGTGCAGAAGGTGCGTAACCTTGGTGCTATGGCATTTATCGATCTTCGTGACCGCTTCGGCATCACGCAGATTACTGTTGAGGAGCACTCTTCAGAGGAGGTAAAGGCTATTGCTCAGGAGGTAGGACGCGAGTTTGTCCTTCAGGTAAAGGGTACGGTTATCGAGCGTTCGTCTAAGAACTCGAAAATCGCTACTGGTGACATCGAGATTTCGGCTACAGAGCTTAAGATTCTCAACCGCGCCGTAACACCTCCATTCACCATTGAGGAGGAGTCGGATGGCGGTGATGACCTTCGTATGAAGTATCGTTACCTCGACCTTCGTCGTCCACCACTTCAGCGCGCTATGATTCTCCGCCACCGTATGGCACAGGCAGTGCGCCAGTTCCTCGACAAGGAGGGCTTCCTTGAGATTGAGACTCCATACCTCATCAAGTCTACACCTGAGGGTGCGCGCGACTTCATCGTGCCATCACGTATGAACCCTAACCAGTTCTACGCCCTTCCACAGTCACCACAGACCTTGAAGCAACTCTTGATGGTTGCAGGCTACGATCGCTACTTCCAGATTGTACGTTGCTTCCGCGATGAGGATTTGCGTGCTGACCGTCAGCCAGAGTTCACACAGATCGACTGCGAGATGTCGTTCGTAGAGCAGGAGGACGTACTTGAGATCTTCGAGCGTTGGGCACGTTATATGTTCAAGGAGGTTATGGACATCGAGTTCGCCGAGCCATTCCGCCGTATGCCATGGATTGAGGCTATGGAGAAATATGGTTCTGATAAGCCAGACTTGCGCTTCGGCATGGAGTTCGCTGACATCACCGACCTCGCTCATGGTCACGACTTCGTTGTCTTCGACTCTGCAGCATACGTTGTAGGCTTCGCAGCTGAGGGTTGCGCATCGTACACACGTAAGCAGATTGACGAGTTGACTGAGTTCGTGAAGCGTCCACAGGTAGGTGCTAAGGGTCTCGTATGGATTCGCGTGGATGAGGCGGGTAACATCAAGTCATCTATCGACAAGTTCTTCTCAGCTGAGGATTTGAAGGCTATCGCCGAGCGCACAGGTGCTAAGAATGGCTCTATGATCTTCATCCTCTGCGGCGAGAAGTTTAAGACATTGACCCAGCTCTGCACATTGCGTTTGGAGGTTGCCGAGCGTCTCGGTCTCCGCGATCCTAAGAAGTTCGCACCACTCTGGGTCGTTGACTTCCCAATGTTTGAGTGGGATGAGGAGACACAGCGTTTCTATGCTATGCACCACCCATTCACCTCTCCAAAGCCTGAGGATGCACAGTACTTCGACTCTGGCGAGCTTGGTAAGATGCGCGCTAATGCCTACGACTTCGTATGTAATGGTACTGAGATCGGTGGTGGTTCTATCCGTATCCACGACGCAGAGCTCCAGGCTAAGGTATTCAACGCCCTCGGCTTCACACCTGAGGCTGCAGAGGAGCAGTTTGGCTTCTTGATGAACGCCTTTAAGTATGGTGCACCTCCACATGGTGGTTTGGCATTCGGTTTCGACCGCTTGTGCTCATTGTTCGGTGGCTCGGAGTCTATCCGCGACTACATTGCCTTCCCTAAGAACAACGCCGGTCGTGACGTTATGCTCGATGGTCCATCACCTGTGGCACAGGCACAGCTCGATGAGTTGTTCCTCGCTCTCGTAGAGCCAAAGAAGGAGTAACGACATACGTCATATATAACACTAATCCCGGACAGGCACACGCTTGTTCGGGATTAGTATTTTAGGATAAAAGTAGACTATTTTTCGCACATCAAACAAAAAAAGAGACTGCCCAACATAATGTTAGACAGTCTAGTTACCGCGGAAGTTGTATAACAAGAGTTAGTTTTAGGCGCACGAAGACCGAAAAACCGCAGTTTACTAAAGCGTAAATGAGGATTTTGAGGACGAGTGCATTTGTTGATAGAAGAGTGCATATACAACGCTCGGCAAAATTTGAGACGATGGGCTGTACTTAGGCGTACTGCCCATTGGTGAAAATTTTGTTAGCAGCAGTAGATGCGCTG
>JAGBUS010000094.1 GCA_017630735.1 Alistipes sp.
GTTGATAGAAGAGTGCATATACAACGCTCGGCAAAATTTGAGACGATGGGCTGTACTTAGCGTACTGCCCATTGGTGAAAATTTTGTTAGCAGCAGTAGATGCGCTGTTATATCAACAAAGACGCCAAAATAACCTTGTTAGACAGCTTCATTTTTTATGTATCATGCTACCTCGCACAACCATCTGCTGACGTAGCATACGTGGCGTGATACCGTAATAGTTCTTAAATACATATATAAAGTGCGAGGTATTGCTATAACAACACATTCTTGCAAGAGACGCAACGGTTATGTCGGCTTTAGTAAGAATCTCATAGGCGACCTCCATTCTCCTTGCCACGATCCACTCATGGGGAGAACAGCCCACCCACTGCCTAAATCGTCGCTTAAATGTAGATAGCGAAAGACAACAGCGATCAGCCAATTCGCTCATTGGCACATTGTTCATAATGCCATATTGAAGAGCAGCCTTGAAACGCTCCTCCTCACGTCTATCGATGCTCTTAAATCGACCATCGCTCTTCGCCATTAAACGTATAACAATCTCCTTACCATGCGTATCACCACTATGGTACGGCGATAAGTCAACCTCCGTATTTATAACTATTTCGTTCATATCATACCCTATAAGCAACTACTAAATTAGCCTCTCGAATTGCTTTGTAGTACAAAGTTAATATAAATATACTAATGCGAAAAATACAATATAAAAATATATTTAATATTGGACTTTATGTGATATAAAACGACAGAAATGGACTTTTAGGGGTATAGAAAAAAACAGGTGGCACATCTATGCCACCTGAATAAACTACTTTGTCGTCTATAGTAACTACTCGAAATACGTCGTCTGCGACCCACTATGACGACCATCAATATAAATATCAACCGTATAGGTACCTGCCTCGAAGGCTGTGCCATCGTAGAAGATGCTCACTGGTACAGACTGATTCTCGTAGTCGACCTTACGCATTGCCGAAGCCATCATCTCTGTACCCTCGAAGTTAAATGGGATGATATCATTCGACAAGACATAGCCATCTGGAGGTGTGATACAGATATAGATAGACTTCTCTCCTGGCTCCGCAAGCTCATTTGCTGTAAGCTCAAAGTCTACTCTTAGTCGCTTAGCCAACTTTATGCGGCGTGCCTCCTTAGACTTCTCGGTAAGAGCAACCATACGAATACCGCTAGCACGAATAACTGAGCCGATACGCACCTTAGTGTTAAGCTCGTCAGCCTTCTCCTCTGCCACATCAGCACGCAACTGTGCCGTAGTAATCTCCTTCTTAAATGCCACGTTCTGCGCCTGAAGGTTGTTATTTATAGTATTAAGCGAGTCAATCTGCTTAAGGTATCCCTTCATAACACCACGCAACGTCTCTACCTCGCGCTTATACTTTGCGAGCTGATTGTAGTTGTATGTCTTCTCCTTCTGCAACTGCTCAAGCATAACGACAGCCTCCTGATACTTAACCATCATCGTGTCGTTCTGATCTTTAAGGCTCTCAAGCTCAGTTACAAGGCTCTCGGCATCACGCTGAAGCATAGAGTTTTGCTCCTCGAAGAGCTGACGTGCTGACTCTACGATGGCATAGTCACCCTCGATAGTCTTATACTTCAAGCCATAGCTAACACCAAAGTATGCAGCAGGGATGAGGAGTATAAACAACAACAGGGCAATCATCTTATATCCCTTAAGGGAACGAATGCTACGCTCAAGCTCAGAATTGAGGTCTTCAACATGAGTGTTGCTAAGTGTCTCATGCACCTCGTACTGAGGTGTACTTTGTGCATAGATAGGTGGTACCTCCTCGTTACGCTCCTGCGCACTAGCCATAGGCTCTGAAGGCTCCTCCACGCTATGAGTATCATTTAGTGTACGCTCTCTATTGCGCTCCGCAATTATATCGTTAAGAGTCTTTGAGCTACTCTCAACAGCCTGATCAACAATCGTTGTAGGCACCTGCTCACTCGCCTGAGGCTCACCGCATATAGGGCATGCCTTAGACTTGCTTGATACAGGATTTCCACATTTCTTACATCTTATAAGTGCCATTCTATTATGGGGTTATACGTTTTACTTGCAAATATAACGCTTTTACGATAATTATATTACGAAATATCGGAGAAATCAATAGTTTCACGCTTTCGGTACTTATCACGTAGCTCACGCAGTGCCCTATTCTCAGGTTTTGCAAGGTCGGAATCTGTTGCCAGAACTCGCAAAGCCTCCTCGCGCGTAAGCTCCATAATCTGTGTATCGGTGGCAAGGTTAGCGATGTTCAAGCTGAAAGCATCACCACTCTGCTGTGTGCCGTGAATATCGCCTGCACCACGTAATTTGAGGTCAAGCTCCGAGAGCTGGAAACCATCGTTCGTAGCGCACATAGCCTCAAGACGCGCACGTCCCTCCTTCGAGAGTTTATCTCCCGACATAAGAATACAATATGACTGCTCACCGCCACGACCAACGCGACCACGCAACTGATGCAACTGCGAAAGACCGAAACGCTCAGCAGACTCAATGACCATCACCGTAGCATTAGGGACATCGACACCCACCTCGATTACCGACGTTGCGATAAGAATATCCGCCTCATCACGCTTGAACTGCGCCATGGCAGCATCCTTATCCTCAGGTTTCATCTTACCATGACAGACCGTGATACGATACTGAGGCAAAGGAAAATCACGCGACATAGACTCAAAACCATCGTAGAGGTCCTTGTAGTCCATCTTCTCGGACTCCTTGATAAGCGGATAGACGATATATACCTGACGACCTTTGGCTATCTCCTGTCGAAGGAAGCCAAACATTCGTAGACGCATAGAGTCGAAATAGTGATAAGTACGTATAGGCTGTCGTCCTGGTGGTAACTCATCTATCACCGAAACCTCCAGGTCGCCGTACAACGTCATTGCCAACGTACGTGGTATCGGCGTTGCGGTCATGACAAGGATATGAGGAGGTTGCTGATTCTTGGTCCACAACTTTGCACGTTGCTCAACACCAAAGCGGTGTTGCTCGTCGATAACGACATAACCGAGATTAGCAAACTGCACCCTATCCTCCAACAGCGCGTGTGTACCGATAAGGATATCAACCTCGCCCGATGCTATACCTTCGAGAGCCATGCGACGCTCCTTAGCCTTAGAGGAGCCTGTAAGTATCGCCAACTTGATATTTAGCCCCTCAGCAAAGCGCGACATAGAGGCATAATGCTGGCGCGCGAGAATCTCTGTCGGTGCCATTATACATGCCTGGAAGCCATTATCCACCGCCAGGAGCATAGACATAAATGCCACCATCGTCTTGCCGCTACCCACATCACCCTGTAACAAGCGATTCATCTGCTTGCCCGAAATCATATCGGCACGTATCTCCTTAATCACCCTCTGCTGCGCTCCCGTGAGGGCAAACGGCAACTTATCGCGATAGAAGCTATTGAACGCCTCGCCAACACGTGGGAAAAGGAAGCCTCCGCCACGCTGATGACGCGACGAGCGACGTGCTTGAATCGTTAGCTGAACTCCAAAGAGCTCATTAAACTTAAGACGATATTGTGCCTGCTTAAGCTTCTCGGCAGACTGCGGAAAGTGGATGTTATAGAGTGCCTCCTTAAGCGACATAAGCCCTAAGCGTCGACGCATATCCTCCGCAAGAGGCTCAACAAAGGCAGTGCTATCTGCCACAACGAGCTGCCACGCATTATATACCAGCGTATGCATCATCTTAACAGATATCATCTGCGAGAGCTTCTCCGTAGTGGAGTATATACCCTGAAAGTTACTCTCCACCTTGCGCGACAGTGCCACCTCGACAGGCTCAATCTCAGGATGCACCATGCTCACACGTCCCTTAAATATCGAAGGACGTCCGAAAATGAGGTACTCCCTCTGCATCTCGATGCGCTTCTCAATCCACTTTACGCCATGGAACCATAGCAACTCAGCCTGCCCCGTGGCATCGCTGACCTCTACAACAAAACGCTTCTTAGCACCCTCACCGACGTACGACTTACCAACCACACGGCAGCGCAACTGCACGTAGGTGGACTCCATCGACTCATCCAACTCGTTAAGACGGAATAGACGTGAACGATCGACATAGCGGTATGGGAAGCGCATAAGGAGGTCTTCGATAGTTCGCACCCCCACCTCGCGCTCCAAGAGACGCGCACGCGCCTCACCAACACCGGCAAGATATTTTATCTCTCGTTGTAGTACTCCCGACATTAACGTTAAGAGTGTTAGATTACAGTTATCGAACGTACAGGAGCTATAGCCTCCAAACGCTCCTTGCCCTTAAGCTCGGCTATCTCGACGATAAAGATAAACTCCTTAACCTTCACGCCATACTCCTTGCCATCCACAACTACCTTCTGTGCCTGCAACGACTGTGCAAGACCCTCGGCAGTACCTCCTGTAGCAAGAACATCGTCAAGGATAGTCACCTCAAATACATCACCCTCAGCCTTACCTGCAGCGATATCGCTCAAGCGGTAGTATAGCTTATCGAAGCCATACTCCTTCTGGATAAGCACCTCGTGGAGGTCGCCCTCAGCAAATGGCAACTTGCCACTCTTGCGTACTGGGATGATATTCTCAACATGGTTAGCCTCGGTCAATAGTGGTGCTGCAAAGAGGAAGCCACGAGCCTCAGGCGCGATAATATTTGGCGATGTGCAAGCCTCAACCACCTTAGCTGTAAGCTCCTTGAATACCGCCTTATTCTGTAGGAATGGGATGATATCAACAAATACAATACCCTCCTTTGGGAAATCCTTATAATATTTAAGTACCTCTTTCATAATATGTTACTCCTTACGATATGTATATTTTCCGTCTGTCAACGCCTCGACATCGAAACACTCATAAACGATGGTATAACCGCCATAGGCGAGGTTCGATGCGCCGTGTGTCTCCTCCTCGTACAAGAAGCCGAGACGATTATCCTTCTGCCATGCCATAGTCGAGTATGCAGAGTTGAGCGTAGATACCTGTATCACGCCATCCCAATCACGCGCAAACTCCATCGGCGAGATATAATCCTCAAACTCGTCGGCAAGCTCCTTATAGTAGATACCCACATTCTTGCGCTGAGGACCGAGAGGCACAGACTGCAACATTATGTACATCGCCTTGCTATCTGCCACACGTGTCACAGGAACGAGCATAATCTCACCATTTGTGGAGTTGTCCTTCGACTCTACGCCATTATTTCCAGCACCAGAGAATGTAGCCTTGTCCCAATCGCCTGCACCAGAGTTTACATCCGAGTAGATGAAGTAGTTATAGTAGCGACCACCGTTGTAACGCGAGCTGATGATGATAGTGCCATTAGGCAACTCCTCGACCTTAGGCTCATCGGCAGTGTCATATACCGCAGGCTCATTGATGTCGCCAAGAATCTTCCATGAGCCACCGAAGTCATCCGAGAAGAGGACATAGTTCATGTGCTTTGCATACTTATCGCGCACCAATACAGCACAATACAAGCGGTAATAGTCGCCCACCTTGGTGATGCGGCTCTGCATGATACGTCCAGACGCTACGAACATCGAGCGCACAGGACCATAGCTCGAAGCATCGAACTGCGAGTAGATGCTCTCAGCGATATCCTCTGGCTCACCCCATGTCTTACCGCCATCCTCAGAGTAGAAACGAGCAATGTTCTGATGATTCTGGCGCGTACCATTTTGGAACGATACGTTGCCCGCGCACGACATCAAAAGCACACGATTAGACTCTCTGTCTGCTACGATGCAAGGATCACCAAAGCCCACATTCATGAAGTCGGGAGACTGCGCACCCTTACCCTCGATGAGTGGCATCACCTCGCTCCATGTGTTACCGTTGTCGTACGATAGACGGTAGTGGAGGTCGATACGTCCCTTATCCGTAACGCCAATATCAGTGCCGCTATGACGATAATCGGCAACGGCGATAAGCGTGCCATCCTTGGTTACAGCCAATGCTGGGATGCGGTAAGGTATATCCGATGGATTCAGAAGCTGAAACACCTCGAAACGCTCCGCTGCAGGGAGCTGAAGCTCTGGCTTTGGGGTACTATCCTCAGGCTTTGTGCATCCGCATGCGAACATCGCGCTACCCACAATCGCCGAGAATAGGAAAAGTATAAAATATCTCTTCATGGAAACAACTATTTACGGTATGTGTAATAAGCACCTGCCTGACATGTAGGCATAAGAACAATATCATTAACATTCATATGAGGAGGGAGATTGAGCATCCAGTGAATCGCCTCAGCGATATCCTCACCCTGCAATGCCTCCACGCCACGATAAACGCCCTCAGCACGCTCCTTGTCACCATGGAAACGTACCTCCGAGAACTCTGTCTCTACCATGCCTGGACGTACCTCACCCACCTTGATGCCTGCTGAGAGAAGATCTGCACGCATAGCCATTGAAATGGCATGTACGGCATGCTTCGAAGCACAATATACCGCGCCATTCTCGTATGGCTCAGTACCGGCAATCGAGCCAATGTTGATGATGTGACCACCCTGACCAGCCTCTACCATCGCACCGCTTATGATCTTGGTAACATAGAGGAGACCCTTTACGTTTGTGTCAATCATAGCATCCCAGTCGCGCGAGTCGCCCTTGTCAATATGCTCCAATCCTGCTGCAAGACCAGCATTGTTTACGAGGATATCTACACGTCCGAGCGGCTTAAGATGCTCTATACACTCCGCCTCAGAGCGAACATCAAAGTTGAGAACAACACACTGCGCACCCTTAGCCTCTACCTCACTCTTGAGTGCTTCGAGACGCTCCTTGCGACGACCAGTGATGATGATTTCAGTATTAGGCTCCGCGAGACGCAAAGCTGTAGCACGTCCGATGCCTGATGTAGCTCCTGTAATAAGTATTCGTTTCATATTTTTTAGGTTTTAGATTTCAAAAAGCACTTATCACGCAAATTTACAAATTTTTCTGGAATGAAACAATATTATGATAATAAAGAGACTCACAGCACTACACAAGCAATATAAATATGGCTGGTATATACAAAAAGACGATGCTCGTCCGATTGGACGAGCATCGTTAGTATAGTGTAGTGCGATGGGCGGACCTACCGCACTACTGGATCAATTCAAATTACTCAGCTGGAGTAAAGCCCTGAGCTGGCTTGAATGTTACAGGAACCTTAATCTGCTGTGGCTCCATCCAAACATTCTCAATAGTCAAAGTAATGTTAAGGTTAACATCCTTAGTAAGGGCTACGTTGTGTGTATTGAGGAATGTAAGAGTATTATCCTCATTCCATACAAACTGACCCTTAAGCTGTGCAGGTACTGAAGCCTCGCTCCATGTCCAGTCAATTGTAAGACCGTAAACATCAGCAGAAGTCTTACCAGCAGCGAAACCATTCTTACCGTCACCCATTACCCAAGCACCAAGATCAAAGTCGATCAAATCGTAAGATGGCTTCTTAGCAGCAGCAGCACCACGACGATCATCACCAAGTGAGATATAGTTAAGTGGGTTTACAGTAAATGGCTTATCGTTGTTTACGTATACCACGCATGGCTCAACATCTGCCTTAAGGATTGGGTTGAACTTCTTAACTACGTAGTCACCGTATACAGCGTCATCATCGAATGATGTAACGAACTTAATACGTGTCTTAGCAGTATCAGAGTTCTGGATGTAAAGGTTACCGTAAACATTTACCTCATCGTTGCTACCGAGGTAAACAATCTCGTTACCATTAATCATCTCGATACCTGGACGGTCCTCTGCCTTCTCCTCAATGATATAGTCTACCACAAGACCATACTTCTCCATGAGAGTTGCATCAAGGATCTCGTTGTTCTCGTCGATTACGAAGAATACGCTCTCCAACTCAACATTAGCAACTGTGTAAGTATCGATTGCATCGCTACCCTCTGGGTTGAATGTGTACTCTGGAGCAACCTGAGAGTAGAAGCGAGTATCATCCTCGAATACATAGTACTCATTGTGAGCAAAGTCGAACTTAGGCATGTTGAACTTAACAAGCTTAGTTACATTTACTACCTGACCATACCATGTTGTGAATGTACAAGCGTAGTGCAAATCAGATGGAGCAGACCAACCAGCGTTCTCGAATAGATAGTTGCTTGAACGATATGAGTAAGCAGCATCCAAGTACTTCCAATCGTAAACCTTGAAGTAAGCATACTTCCAAGTTGAGCAATCCAATCCCTCGATTGTAGGCACTGCAACAGGTACGTTAGTGATGAAGTTATCTGTCATCCAGTACTCAGCATCAACACCCTCACCCATGTTAGTACCAGCCTTTGCAACTACATCGTAAACATGATCAAATGGATCACGCATTAGGCTCTCAAGATTCTTAACAACGTCGATTGAAGACTCCTGGATTGTTACGTCAACAGGCTCACGGTTACGATCGACAGTAGAGAATCTGAACTTAACCTTAACAACTACGTGGTCGAGAGTATAAGTAAGCTCAATTGGATAAAGCATATCCCACTTGAAGCCCTTAATCTCTACAGTCTGATCTGGGTTAATCTTAACCTGGAATCGGCTTGTAGTAAGATCAACCAACTCATCACCAACCTTAATAGTAGTTGATGGAGCAACAGCAAGAACATCAGCAACAGATGTACCCTCTGGCAAGTAGTTATCATCTACCACGAGGACGATATCATCACCATCACGCATATAATCCTTAGCTGTCTGGTTCTCATCTGCGAAGAACGCAGCATCAACCTCAGCATCCTCAGCGTATGTCCAAATAACCTCAACATCCTCAAATGAAAGAACAACATTGATTGGAGTAGTTACTACCTCGCGAGCAACATAATCCTCAAGACCACCTGCTGTATAGATATAACCAAACTCAACTGGCTTGCCAATAAGAGCAGGATCCTCCTCAACTACAAAAACGTTGATAATATCATCCACAACATCCTTATCGAATGGGAGAGTTGATTTATCCTCAGGAGCAACATGACCATAGTGCTCAACCTTGAGATCCAAATCATAACCAGCACCCTTCAAGGCCTGGATACCATAGTATGCCTTATCACCAACAAGGAACTTAACCTTGTGCTTAGGTAAAATAGGCTTAACTGTCTTCATATCAGTATACTCGATCTCGAGCGGGTTCTCAGGATCTACAAGACCAGAAATAACAGACTCAGTGTTGTTAATATCATAATCAACAATCACCATATCAATATACTCAGGACTTGCTGGAACTACATTTGTGAAGCAAGATGAAAGGTTCTCATTGTCTGTATCAATAACAAGAGAAGCAGCATACTCCATCACATTGTCTACCTCCACCTCCTTGTTATACACCATAGGCTGGTCATACTGCATTCTACTGCCATAGAATGCATCAGAAAGATTACGAGCCTCGAAGATTACATCGATATAACCATCATGAGGAACAACCTTTACAATATTGAATACGTAGTTAGATCCACGAGTAGCAGGATCCTTAAGAGCCTTAACATCGAAAGACAATACCTCAGGCTTCATCTCCCAAGCCTTAGCCAAAGCAAGTGCGCAATCAGCAGGGTAAACTGCATAAGTCATTGTAGAACGACCCTCAACAATTGTTCCCTCTGCCAAAGCCCAGTTGATAGTACCCTTACCGTCTGAATACTCAGGAACGAATACTACAGACTGGATACGGTTAAGGATTGTGTCAATCTGCTTCTGAAGGTTACCAACCTCAGTTGTAATACGCTCATTGATAAGCTTGTCAGCATCCTTGTAAGCCTCCTCTACTGCATCGATACGCTCGTTGATCTTCTTAGACTCAGCAGCGATATCCTCAGTTACCTTAGCATACAACTCCTTAATCTTAGCGTCAGTGTAGTTCTTGCACTCTCTAATAGCAGTGTCCATAGCCTCACCGATAGCAACGTAAACAGCCTCAAAGAGAGCATTTACCTGATTGCGGTATGCAGCAAACTCCTTCTGAATTGACTCAACAGCAGCCTCAAGCTCAGCAAGTCTCAACTCAGCATTAGCCTTGAATGAGTTGAATGCCTCAGACATAGCCATATCAGCAGCCTCACGCTTAGCAGCCTCCTCAGCCAAGCACTGAGTCAACTCATTGTATACCTTAGTGATCTCCTCAAGCAAAGCGATGTCACCCTGCTCGTAACCTCTTCTAACAGCAGCGATCTCGTTAGAAAGAGCAGCAAAGCTCATCTCAAGCTCGTTGCGAAGCTCAGCCTGAGCTACAGTAGCCTCATGACGTACTGCTGCAAACTCAGCGTCAGTAGTAGCAGAAAGAGTATTGATTGCATTCCAAAGAGCCTCATCAGCAGCCATCAATACAGCAAATGTATCCTCAGCAGCCTTCTTTACCTCCTCGATCAATGCAGTGTTAGCAGCGATATCCATAACGTTCTGCTCGATAAGAACAGCGTTTGTCTCGATCTGAGTTGAAAGAGCGTCGATCTGCTCGTTGATCTCCTCGATAGCAGCCTCAAGCTGAACATCCTTAGCCTGAAGTGCAGCAAGCTGACCATCAACAGATGCCTTGAATGAATAGAACTCACCAATGTGGTTCATCAACATAGACATAGTCTGTGAAGCAGTATCCTGCAAGTTCTTAACAACGTTGTTCAAGTTAGCTACCTGACCATTGAGGTTGTTAATAGCAGAAGTGTTGCCAGCGATAGCAGCCTTGTTCGCAGCGATCTGAGCCTCGAGCTCTGCCTTAAGAGCAGCGATGCTTGACTCAAGAGCCTCAAACTTAGCGTTTGCCTGCTTCTCAGCGCGCTCAAGACCTGCCTGCAAAGCAGAGATCTGATACTCGTATATAGCGTGCTGAGTATCGTTAAGGTTTTTCAAAGCAGCCAACTCATCCTCCAAAGCCTTGATTGCAGCCTTACGTGCAGCAATCTCATCCTCAAGATCCTTTGCAAGCTTCTCATACTTTGCAGCAAGCTCAGCATCACCAGCCTCGCGAGCAGCAGCCTCAGCATCGATAGCAGCCTGGAGAGCCTTATCAGCATTCTCACGCTCAGCAGCCTCCGCTGCAAGAGCAAGGTTAGTAGCGTCGATCTGCGCCTGGAGCTCAGCCTTGAGATCAGAGATTGCTTTCTCAAGCTTCTTAACCTCCTCAGCAAGCTTAGTCTCAAGAGCAGAGATTGCAGCCTTACGATCCTCGATCTCCTTTGCAAGATCCTCAGCAAGCTTCTGGTCGCCATTAGCACGAGCAGTAGCCTCAGCATCGATTGCATCCTGGAGATCTGACTGTGCATCAGCAATCTGAGACTCAAGAGTTGCGATAGCCTGCTCACGTGCAGCGATCTCACCGTCAATCTTAGTATTAAGCTCAGACTTAAGAGTTGCAACAGCCTCCTCGATAGCCTCATGAGCACCCTCGATAGCCTCATTCATCTCCTCACGAAGATCCTGAATGTTGCCATTCATAGATGACTCAAGAGCATCGATCTCACCCTGAAGCTTAGTCTCAAGAGCAGAGATTGCATCCTGACGATTCTTGATCTCCTGTGCAAGATCATTAGCAAGAGCCTGGTCGCCATTAGCACGAGCAGCAGCCTCAGCATCAATCTTACCCTGAAGATCTGTCTTAGCCTCGTTCAACTGATTAGTAAGAGCAGTGATAGCAGCCTCACGAGCAGCTACCTCGTCTGCAAGAGCACCCTCAAGATTAAGAATCTTCTGGTTTGCCTCAGCGATCTTAGACTCGAGAAGAGCCTTGATCTCAGCGATATCCTCATCGTGCTTTGTCTCAAGAGCTGCCAAAGCTTCCTCGAGATCCTGCTTAAGCTGCTCAAGGTTAGCCTTAGTGTCCGCAAGATCAGCCTTCAAAGGATTAATTTCATCGTTGTACAAAGTCTCGACGATATCATTAACCTCCTCCTTAAGGTTCTTGATATCCTCATCGTAGTCTGTACATCCGACTGTGAAGAGCATAGCACCAACAAGCAACATGCTCAACAACTTTGAAAAGTACTTCATTTGAATTGGAATTTAAAAAAATTAATAAAAAAATTGTTGTTATATAATTAAGCTCTATTAGGTTCTACCTCAATAAAGTATTACTCAAGTGTACAGATAACAACACGGTTCTGTGATGGCTTCTCGTATGGCTGCTCCTTGTCTCCATAGAAACCGAAGTCGACACGTGACTCCTCGATGCCAGCCTTAAGAAGTGCCGCCTTAACAGCTGCTGCACGACGCTCAGAGAGACGCAAGTTACCAGCAGATGTACCAGTCTCCTTATCAGCGTAACCTACGATAGATACGCGGTAGTCTGGATTCTCGCTAAGCCACTTTGCAATGCGTGTAATCTTCTCAGACTCAGCCTTACGGATGTAGTAAGAACCGATAGTGAAGTAGATCTCCTCAGAGTTCTCCTCAATATTATTGTTACGGATCTCAGCCTGACGAGCAGCCTCAGCTGCAGCCTCCTGCTCAGCACGCAAACGAGCAGCCTCAGCCTCAGCAGCCTTGCGAGCAGCCTCCTCCTCAGCAGCCTTGCGAGCAGCCTCTGCCTCCTCCTGCTGCTGACGAAGCAACGCAGCGGCCTTAATAGCCTCCTGCTCCTCAACCCACTTCTGAGACACCTGATGCTTCTTACCAAAGCTATATGATACACCAGCCAACAAGTTCAACTGCCAATCAACGTTCTCAGCCTTCTTTGAATTGAACTTATCAGACAATACGTTTGCATTAGCCTCAAGGTTAAGCATTACGCGCTCGCCTACGCGGAAATCGATACCTGCACCAAAGCGACCAGCGACAAAGAACTTAGAGTCCCACAAGTATGAGAACTTAGAAACCTCGCCTGCATCGCCTGCAACAATCGCATTTGCCTGCTTGTTATCAAAACCATAATTGAAGCCTACACCAGCCAACAAATATGGGTTTACAACACGACGATGGTTGTAACCACCAAATACACCGCACAAGTCAAGCTTGTAGTCTGCGTTAAGCTGCAAGAAATTGAAGGCATAACCCTCATCAGCCAAAACAGCAAAGCCGCGACCCTGCCAGCCACCCAAACCAAAGCGTACGCCCATAGCGTGGTGGAAGCGATAATTTGTTGAAAGATACAAGGCTGGTGAGAGCAAATCGCCAATTTTCGATGACTCACCAACAGTGTAAGAAGCACCACCCTGCAACTGCAAATCCCAGTGAGGACGGAACTCTACACTCTCGTCTGTCTTGCTCTGCTGAGCATGTGCAGATAGCACACACATAAGAGCAACAATCAATAGTGTTAGTCGTTTAACTATCATAATATAATACAATTAGAAAATTTTTGTTTCCTTTTCTGTCTGCTTCTATACGAAATAAGTAGGTGTGAAATGCACATAGTTATTGCCCAGCTTCATTTATCAAAATGAGACAATTCGAGCAGTAAAAAATGGTCATTTCCCATGTGTAGCCTATTATACACGTGGTGCAAATATATTAACAAATATTTATTTGTGCAATTATTTTGAGAAATTTTTGCGATTTTTTTTACACGAATAGAAAAAAACATGAAAATATAATGGGCAAAAAATCAGTAAAATAAAATAGAATTACGAGATTATTTTGCTAAAATAAGACGATAATTTACTCGTTCTCCTAGACCTTTTTTTCGAAAAAATTGGCTCACTCACCAATATTTTATTCCGCAGACAACAAATTTCACAGATAGGATTATCGTCAATTTACAAAAATTGGTAATATATATACCTATATATAAAATATGACGACTCGATATTATCGAACCGTCATACAATATTAATTTTTATTTACAAACATCCGCCACCCCTCCAAAACCATCGAGCGATCTGCAGAAACGCCATTCTCAATCTCCGACATCGCAGAGATAATGGGAACCATATCACGCTCGGAACGAGTATTAAGCTCCTCATCGGGCAGAATACCCGTCTTTTGCGACACAAAACGGATATAACCCTCAGTAAAGTTCTCAGAGGGTGGAGCATAGCGATTTAGCATCTGACGAAGGGTGTTAAGTGCATACCTGCGTCGATAGCTATCCAACAACACAAACATAGCGCGATAGCCATAAGCCATGCTCTCAAACTGCTTAAAATCACTATCTTGGCTGGGGCGCACCTCTCCCAAATAGTGTACTTTAGAGCGGCGGATATTCCCTGGATTACAATTTCTTAATCCTCTACTCATCACCTACCTCCTCTCCAATACGTCGCTTTACCCAACGCCCCATCCATTCAAAGAGCGGAGAACGACTGATAGCCGATGCATTCTCCAGGAACGACCACAGCTCAACGCCACACACAAAGCCCGTAAATAGCTTAGCCATATTTAGTTGCATAAACTCAAGCACGTGATGGTCAACAATCCACATCATAACTATCGCAATGGCGACAAATCCCGCCTTGAGGATTGTACGCCATGCCTTACGACTCTCAAACCACCACTCGCGTCCCTCGCGCACGGCAACGGCGCGCGAAGCAAGAACACCTGTTATAAAGTCGACAACGATAAAGAACGTAGCAACAGAAATAAGAGGGGCTATAGGACACAGCAGGCTACATAAAGAGGCTATGATAGCACTAAAATATCTGAACAATACCTCCATATAACATACAGTGATTTAATGGGTTATCAACAGGATTATACTCCTCAAACTCATCGCAATGAGCATTTAGATAATCGGTGAGACGACGAGAGAAGCACGCAGCATTATGTCGCAAATGCACTAAAACAAGCTCCTGAGCGTCGTTATCGGCATGCGAATTATCATCATAATGCCCACTGCCTATGCGCTCGGCGATAAGTGGCTCGGCAATATAACGTGTCCACGCAGCAACCATCGGCGCAACATACTCTTCATTCAACGTCTGATAACCACCCTCCAAAAGGGCGTTATATAGAGACTCACCAATCAAGGGCAACAGATAGCTACTCTCGGCAAGCACAATATCCGAGAGTGTTATTTTAGACATTGTCACCATTCCATCTGGAGCAAATGCCAAGTCTATAACCTGTTCGGGGGTTACTAAAGTCTTCA
>JAGBUS010000095.1 GCA_017630735.1 Alistipes sp.
CAGCGCATCTACTGCTGCTAACAAAATTTTCACCAATGGGCAGTACGCCTAAGTACAGCCCATCGTCTCAAATTTTGCCGAGCGTTGTATATGCACTCTTCTATCAACAAATGCACTCGTCCTCAAAATCCTCATTTACGCATCAGTAAACTGTGGTTTTTCGGACTTCGTGCGCCTAAAACTAACTCTTGTTATACAACTTTTGGGTTAGGAGGTTGTTTCAACATTATTTGTTGGACAACCATTTTTTATTGCAATATTATGCGTAGCATATCATACTTTTCACTTTTCAGTTTCTACCTTTCACTTTTTTTATTACCTTTGCCGAAATTGCTTGTTAAACAAAAGACTTTATATGGATTTCTTGATTCTTGTAGCCTCATTGGCTCTTATTATCGTTGGCTCGGTGTGGCTTACCGATGGTTCGGTGGCGTTGGCAGAGCGTATGAAGGTGCCGCAGTTTATCGTGGGTCTCACGATTATGGCGGTTGGAACATCTATGCCAGAGTTTGTGGTTAGTTTCCTCTCAGCATGGAGTGGTCACTCAGATATGGCGATAGGTAATGTTGTAGGCTCAAACGTCTTTAATATCTTCCTTATTTTGGGCGTTTGCTCTGTGTGTATGCCTATATCGTTTACTAAGACAAACATACGTCGCGATATCCCAATGTGTATCTTCGCCACTGTGGCGTTACTTGTGGTAACACTTCTAAATCAGGATATCACACGCTTGGAGGGTATTCTCCTCTTGGTTGGATATGTTGCGATGATGTACCTCACGGTGCGTGCCGACAAGCGCGAGATGATGAAGAATGGTGCTCCAGCTGAGGAGGAGAAGCCTGCAAAGAGAATGCCTGCATGGAAGATTCCGGTGTTGATTATCCTCGGTCTTGGTGGTCTAATCTGGGGTGGTAACCTCTTCGTAACAAGTGCTACGAGCGTGGCTCATGCTCTTGGTGTTTCGGAGGCAGTTATCGCCATCACTCTTGTGGCGGGTGGTACGTCGCTTCCAGAGTTGGCATCAAGCCTTGTATCGATTATAAAGGGTAGTCCTTCGTTGGCACTCGGTAATGTCCTCGGCTCGAATATCGCAAACATTTTGCTTATTCTGGGTGCTTGTTCTACTGTCAAGCCATTGACTATGGGTGGTGTTACGATGTTCGATATCTATGTGGCTGTTGCGGCTACGGGCGTTGTGATGCTTTCGGCACTTATCATTGGTCGCGATAAGCTCACACGTGTGGAGGGCTTGCTATTCATTGCTTGTTATGTAGCATACGTTTATACGCTAATTTAATATGTTTTCCATATTACAAACTGGATTTAATTACTCCGCAACGGATGGCTATAGCTATGGAGGATCTTACACCATTGCTATAATCCTTATGGTTGCAGTTGCCGTTATCGGCATGATTGTGCAGATGCGCCTTAAGGCTGTTACACGCCACTATTCGGAGGTGCTCGCACCACGAGGCATGACTGGTCGTGAGATAGCAGAGAGGATGCTCCATGATTATGGTATCTATAATGTGAAGGTTACACATGTCAAGGGACACCTTACAGATCATTTTGATCCTACAACCATGACTATTAACCTTAGCGACGATGTCTATAACTCGGCGACAATCACCGCTGCGGCTGTTGCTGCCCATGAGTGTGGTCACGCTGTGCAGCATGCTGAGGGTTATGGTCCTATACAGCTTCGCTCGCAACTTGTTCCAATTGTCAATTTCTCATCAAAGATTGCAGGTTGGGTAATACTTCTTGGCGTTGCCATGATGTCATTTACAAATAGTGCTACGCTTTGTTGGATAGGCATTGCTTTGGTGGCGATGTCTGCTCTATTTGCTGTGGTGACATTGCCTGTGGAGTATAATGCTTCACAGAGGGCTGTGGCATGGCTTGAGAGTAGTGGAATGCTTAAGGATAGTGAGCTTGATGGAGCGCATGAGGCGTTACAGTGGGCAGCACGCACATATCTTGTAGCTGCATTAAGTGCCATTGTAACAGTGCTTTATTATGTCGTACTCATTAATAATCGCCGAAGATAGATGGAAAAGAGAGATTGCTCATCTCGCCTCGGATGGTTTACCTTAGCGGTTATCATTGCTATGGTAGCTATCGGTTTTGTGCCACAGTTCGAGCTGTTTGGTATGCACCTCAATAGGGTTGATATCTTCTCTGAGTTGCGCACAAATGATGGTGAGGTTATAGAGTATAAAGCCGATATAGAGCGTCTTGAGCAGGAGTTAGCGGCGATGCAGCAGCCCGATACTCTTCAGGAGGTTGATTCTTTGCCAATAAATCCTCCAGTACGTTATGAGTGGATTGTGGCGCGTGAGGAGGAGAGAGTGTCGCGTACTCTTCATAGCTCAGAGCTAAAGGCTATTGCCGAGCGTGGTGATATTGAGATTGAGGATTTTGATACTCTTGCAACTACGCGATATAGCCGATTTGTTGAGAAACTTGCTAATGGCGAGAGTGTGCGTATAGCCTTTATGGGCGACTCTTTTGTCGAGGGCGATATCCTCACTTCGGATTTGCGCGAGGAGCTACAAATGCTATTTGGCGGTCGTGGTGTAGGCTTTGTACCTTGTGATATACCATTTGCTACGGTGCGTCGCACAGTTAAGCGTACATCATCAGGGTGGTCGGCATATAGTGTTATGAAGCCGAAGAGTGCTCCACAGAATGTTGCGGATAAATTCTTTGTTTCGGGATATTTAGCTAAGGGTGGCGTAGGAGCAACTACGCGCTGGAAGAGTACCGAAGCTTTCGAGCATCTCGACTCGTGTACACGTGCCCGTGTATTGCTCTATAGCCGTGATACAAGTCGTGTGGTCGTTGCGCTAAACGATACTATTGTTAACGAGGTGGAGGTAGCAGGTGCTGACTTTATACGCGAGATATATATCGAGGATGCTAATGTCAGTGATGTCAAGATACGTGTAGCATCGGGCGATGTGCTCTGTTATGGTGTAACCATCGAGGGCGAGGAGGGTGTTATCGTAGATAACTTCTCAGTGCGTAGTAATAATGGCCATGCAATATTTGGAACGGGAGCTGCGGTCAATCGTCAGATTGACGATATCCTGGGCTACGATTTGGTAGTGTTGCAGTATGGTCTCAATATTATGCAGAAGGGGCAGCGTGGCTATACGAACTATCGCAATCAGCTATGCGATATGATTGCCTATGCTGAGCGATGCTTCCCAAATGCTGCGATATTGGTATTGGGCGTTAGTGATCGCTGGGTTATTAGTGAGGAGACAGGAAAATATGTGCCTATTGGCTCGGTGGATGCGCTCACATCGTATCAGCGTGCTGCGGCAGATAGCACTAATGTCGCCTTCTGGAATACATCTAAGGCGATGGCATCGCTCGGAGGTATGCCACAGTTTGTAGCTAAAGGTTGGGCTGCACGTGATTATACGCATATCAATTTTGTAGGCGGTAAGCAGGTGGCACAGCTGCTTGTAAGTGCTATTGTTGATCCTGTATATCAGCTTCTTGAGGCTCGTGAGCTTGAGGCGCAGCGTATTGCAGAGGAGCGAGAAATGCGTGAGCGTGAGGCGCAGCAACGTCTTGAGATGAGATTAGAGGCGGTTATGCCGTTGGTAGATTCGTTAGATTGGAGTAAGATAGAGTAGCGCGATGTCGATGGAGTGGCTAAATAGTTTGCTTGGGGAGTTCCTCTCATTTGATAATGATGTGTGGCAGCGTCTGTTGTCACTATTGGAGTATGACCCCATGTCTCCATTAACCCTTACTACCGGTTTCTTCCTTTTCGCATTCTTTATATTTGGAATAGGATACTTCATTGTGCGTAATAGGGCTCACCTACGTACTATATATGTGGTACTTTTCTCACTGTACTTCTACTATAAGCTGTCGGGAATATATCTCCTGTTGTTACTCTTTGTGGCAATCAGCGACTTTCTTATTGGTCGCGGAGTATATCGCCGTAAGGTAAAGGAGCTCTCTACGCGACCTCTCGTGGTGTTGAGTGTTGTTATTAACGTTGCTATATTGGTATATTTTAAGGCTACAAACTTCTTTGTGGATACCATAAATAACCTCTATGGCTCTGGTGTGCTCGACTGGGAGAGTGTTGTGGTGCCAGCAGGTGTGTCATTCTTTGTTTTTCAGTCTATAGCCTATGTCGTAGATATTGCGCGTGGTGAGATAGCTCCCCTAAAGCGTTTCTCGGAGTACCTCTTTATGTTGTCCTTCTTCCCTAAGATGTTCTTGGGTCCGCTTGTTAAGGCGAAGGATTTTATCCCACAAATTCAGTGCGAGAGGATCGTTGTTTCGCGTGATGACTTTGGTCGTGCAGTGTCGCTTATTGCTGGAGGTATTATTAAGTATGCCATAATAGCTAAGAGTATAGGTGTGTTGTTTGTAGCTCCTGCCTTTGATGGTGAGCTGGGTGATGGCGGTGTGGTGTCGCTTATGGCAATCTATGGTTTTACACTGCAGATATATTGTGACTTCTCAGGATACTCCGATATCGCGCAAGGTGTAGCTCTTATGCTTGGCTTCCGCTTGCCTGATAACTTTGATGCTCCCTATCACTCAGCTACAATAACCGAGTTTTGGCGTAGATGGCATATCTCGCTCTCTACGTGGCTCAAGGAGTATCTCTACATATCGCTTGGCGGTAATCGTAAAGGCACTTTCAGAACATACCTTAACCTTATCGTTACGATGTTCTTGGGAGGTTTGTGGCATGGTGTTGGTTTGACATTTATGGCGTGGGGCTTGTTGCATGGCGTTGCGCTGGCACTTCATAAGGTATGGTTGAAGATTGTACCCGGAGCAAAGACTCTTGGTCGCGACATGAAGCCATTGTGTAGGATGTTGGGTATATTCTTTACCTTTAACTTAGTAGCCTTCGGATGGCTGTTGTTTATGGCTAAGGATATGCAGGTTGTGGGTGATATGCTCCATAATATTGTCTATAACTTCTCTGTTGAGGATATTTTGCCTATGGTTGAGAAATCGAGTGTGGCGTTTATCCTTATGGGTATCGGCTATATGCTTCACGTGCTTCCTCGACGTGCTGATGAGTCGTTGAGATGTGGCGTAGTGCGTATAGGCGTTGTTGGACAGTGGTTGGTTATGGTTATTGCTATATGGATGGTTATGCAGTGTAACATGCTCCTTGCTACTGAGGCTGGTGCCGCTGCGGGACTACCTATATATGCTGCATTTTAAACTTTATCCTCTATGAATGATATTAGATGGGATTGGGGGCTTTTTGAGATGTTGAATTTCGATGGTCCTGCATGGCTCGATAGTGCGATGATAGCAGTGTCGGGCATCAAGATGTGGATACCTCTATATATACTTATTATATATATAGTATGGCGACGTTATGGCTGGCGAGGTATTGTGGCATTGCTTGTTGCTATGGGTGTGGCGATAGGTATTTCAGATATCGTTGCAGGTATTTTCAAGCATCAGGGAGTATTTGCAAATCTGCTTCCCGATTTCCCTGCGCGATTGCGCCCTATGCATAGCGAGGGGTTAGATTTTGCAGCTAATGGATATTATACGGGATATGTCAATGGCACAGTATCGGCACATACAGCTACGATTGTTGCCATAGCGATGATAAGCATATATGGTGTACGCCGTATGTGGTTTACTCTTGCGATGTCTGTTATAGCACTCCTAATTTGCTATTCGCGTATATACCTGGCGTGTCATTTTCCACAGGATATACTCCTCGGTATGTGTGTGGGTGCGGTTGCAGGATTATGTGGTATATTGTTGTTCAAGAGTGTGATTAAATTAACGACAAAAAAGTAATAAATAAACATAAAATTTCATGAATGTGCGCCAGAGATAGCTGTGGCGCACGTTTTTGTTTTTTGTGAATAAAGTGTCGAAAAAATATAGTTGTGAAAATTGGGATATCCCATAAAAAATCACGAATTTTGTATGCCTGAATTAGACCAAAACGCTGAAGAATATCGGGCACGTGGTATTATTATTGGAAAAATAATAACAAAAAATATATATAAAAATGAATCAAAAGTCTAATACAGAGCGACTTACTACGGTAGCGTATGAGGATGCTGTAGCTGCTTCGAAGGAGTATTTTCAGGGTGACGAACTCGCTGCACAGGTGTGGGTGAGCAAATATGCCTTGAAGGACTCTTTTGGAAATGTATATGAGTCGACACCTGAGGATATGCACCATCGTATCGCTAAGGAGTTGGCACGTATCGAGGGTAACTATCCTAATGCTCTTGGCGAGGATGAAATCTTCGCGTTGCTCGACCATTTCCGCTATGTGATACCACAGGGTGGTCCAATGACTGGTATTGGTAACAACCTTCAGGTGGCATCACTCTCTAACTGTTTCGTTATCGGTCATAAGAATCCTGCAGACTCTTACGGAGGTATCTTCCGTATGGATGAGGAGCAGGTGCAGTTGATGAAGCGTCGTGGTGGCGTAGGTCATGACCTATCACACATCCGTCCTACAGGTAGCCCTGTGCTTAACTCGGCTCTTACCTCTACGGGTATTGTGCCATTTATGGAGCGTTACTCAAACTCTACACGTGAGGTTGCTCAGGATGGTCGTCGTGGTGCGTTGATGCTTTCACTCCTTATCAAGCATCCAGATGCTGAAAACTTTATCGATGCAAAGGTTGATACAGGTAAGGTTACAGGTGCTAACGTATCTATCAAGATTGACGATGAGTTTATGCGCGCTGCAATTGCAGGTCAGCCATATCGTCAGGAGTTCCCTATTGGTGCTGAGAAGCCTGTTCTTGCACGTGATATCGATGCAAAGAAGTTGTGGGATAAGATTATCCATAACGCATGGAAGTCTGCGGAGCCAGGAGTGTTGTTCTGGGATACTATCATTCGTGAGAGTGTGCCTGATTGCTATGCTGATGAGGGCTTCCGTACCGTTTCTACAAATCCTTGTGGCGAGATTCCTCTCTGCCCATACGATAGCTGCCGTTTGTTGGCACTCAATCTTCTCAGCTATGTTGAGGCTCCTTTCACCAAGGATGCTAAGTTCAATATCGACTTGTTCAAGAGCCACGTAGCTAAGGCTATGCGCTTGATGGATGATATCATCGACCTTGAGCTTGAGAAGGTAGACCTTATCATCTCGAAGATTGCCTCAGACCCTGAGGATGATGATGTGCGTCGCGTAGAGTTGGAGTTGTGGCATAAGATTCGTACTATGGCTCTCAAGGGTCGTCGTACAGGTCTTGGTATCACTGCTGAGGGTGATATGTTGGCGGCTCTTGGTCTCCGTTATGGCTCTGAGGAGGCTATCGACTTTGCAGTAAACGTTCACAAGACATTGGCTGTAGAGGCTTACCGTGCCTCTGTAGTTATGGCTAAGGAGCGTGGTGCGTTTGGTGTCTTCGATTTCGAGAAGGAGCAGGGTAATCCTATGATCGAGCGTATCTGCGAGGCGGCACCAGAGCTTCGCGAGGAGATGAAGAAGTATGGCCGTCGTAACATCGCTATGCTTACTATCGCCCCTACAGGTACTACATCGTTGATGTCGCAGACAACATCAGGTATTGAGCCAGTATTCCGTCCAGTATACAAGCGTCGTCGTAAGATTAATCCATCAGATAAGGATCAGACAGCAACATTTGTGGACGAGACAGGCGAGAAGTTTATAGAGTATTACGTATTCCACCACCAGTTTGTTAAGTGGCTTGAGATTAATGGTTACGATACATCTAAGCTTCAGAATATCTCTGATGAGGAGCTTAATAATTGGCTTAAGGCATCACCATACTACCACGCAACAGCAAACGATATTGACTGGGTGGCTAAGGTTAAGATGCAGGGAGCTATCCAGAAGTGGGTTGACCACTCTATCTCTGTTACCGTGAACCTCCCTAATGAGGTTACTGAGGAGCTTGTAGCCGATGTATATCGCACTGCATGGGAGTCAGGATGTAAGGGTATCACCGTATATCGTGATGGTTGCCGTGATGGTGTGCTTCTTGATGTTAAGTCTAAGGATGGTGCTAAGAAGAACTGCTCAAGCGACACTATTCGCCGCCCAGAGTCTATCCAGGCAGACATCGTACGTTTCAAGAACGGTAAGGAGGATTGGATTGCCTTCGTAGGTAAGCAGGATGATCGTCCATACGAGATCTTCACAGGTAAGATTGAGGAGGATGCTATGTACATCCCTAAGACCATTACACATGGTAATATCCTTAAGGTTACTGAGGCTAATGGTACTAAGCGTTACGACTTCCAGTATCAGGATCGCTACGGATATATCAACACTATCGGTGGTATCTCGCGTCTCTTCGACGAGGAGTTCTGGAACTATGCTAAGCTTATCTCGGGTGTTCTCCGCTACGGTATGCCTATTGACAAGGTCGTGCAGCTCGTAGATGGTCTCCACCTCGACTCTGAGACTATCAACACATGGAAGAATGGTGTTGAGCGTGCCCTCAAGCAGTACATCAAGGATGGTACACGTGGCAAGGGTCGCTGTCCACAGTGTGGTCAGGAGAATATGGCATACCAGAATGGTTGTTTGACTTGTATGGCGTGTGGTTATTCAAAGTGCAACTAATTTTGTTGTGATAAGGCAGCATCTGCTGCCGCTAACAAAAATAAACGAGAAAGGGCAGTACGCATAAGTACAGCCCTTCCTCGTTTTTTTTGCCGAGCGTTGCATCTACCGCCTTCTAACAACAAAATAATCTCGCTAATGTAGGTTTTTTTATTGGAGGATTATGGGTTATATGGGTTACATGAGAGTGCATAAATCCACTTAACTCACATTAACCCATTTATCCCACCTTAACCCAAAATAAAACCTTGCGCTTTAGCGCACCATACTTTTCACCTTTCACTTTTCACTTAAAACAGTAAACCCCGCAACGCATGGTTGCGGGGCTTGCTGTTTATCTCGTTAAGGGGTTACTTCTTCAATCGAAGGTCGATGCTTGAGCGTGAGGCACTCTGCGTTGCAGAGGTGTAGCCCAACTTCTCAAGCAGCTCCTCCACAGGAAGAGTGCCATTGTTGAACGAGAATGAGAATGGATCCGAAATCCACATATCGCTATAGTTACCGCGGTAGTCCATAGTCACAGCGCACATAACATAGAGCTTGTCGTTCTCACCAACGAACAGACAGTTGCGAGGTGAGGTGTACTGCACTACCTCTGCCTTGATATCGTCCATATTGCTTGTCACAATCTCCTCTGCGGTATAGGTGTTCATGAACACAAAGCCATTAGGATTCTCAGTCTCGATAGAGGCGCACATAGCATACCAGCCCATAGACTCGAACATGCCATACTGGTAGAACTCATCAGGCATTGCTGTCTCCAACGCCAAGAGGCTATAAGGACCTGTGATGTTCACGCCAATGACATCGTTCTCGCACTCGCCCTCTGGCTCGGTCTTGAAGTCGTAGCGGAAGAGGTCTGTAGTCACAACGCCACCATAGTAGCCGAATGCCAAAGCTGTATACTCCGTATCAGGCTCAAGACTTATGAGTGTGGTCTCGATAGTGCCACGATAGGTGTTGCTGCTGAGGTTGAAGCCGAGCAACCAGTTGATGATATCCTCGTTAGTGGTCACTTCTGCAGGGATGCTGTTTGTTGTGATGAACGTAGCCACGTACTGCTCCATATCGTTAGATGGGGCGATGCAGATGTCCGCAACGCGCACGTAGCAGTTCTCTACGCTGATGTCGATGGTCATATCCGACGCCTTAACCTCCTCGGTGCGGAAGTGTGCGAAGTATGGCTTTGTGGTCACCTGTGGCAGACCGTCAACCAGCTCAATGCCGTAGAATACCATGCAGTAGTTGGTGTCTGCCTCGAGAATCTCAGAGTAGCTATCAGGACCCTGCAAGCACATAAGTTCGAGAAGTGTATCAGCACTATAGCCCGACTGCATGTACATCTGTATCAATGAAATCCAGTTATTTGCCACCTGCTTGCAGTAGTCATCATCAGGTGTTGTACCCTCTGGACGGTACATATACTCACCCTCGGCATAGATGTCGATGAAGTATTTGCCATCCCAGTTTACAGGCTCGAATTCGTATGTCGCCTTAGGACCATCAACGGTGATGGTTACGTCGAACTCGATGTCGGTGAAGATGTGTGTAGGGAGGACAACCTTCTCGTATGTAACGGCAGATGCCAAGGCGTAGTCTGTGCCATCCTCGTTGAACTCTATGGCATAGGCATAGATGACATACTCTCTGTCGGGTACCATACTTGTCCAGCCGATGTATGAGTCACCAGTGTAGTAGATTTCGTATGTCTTCATAAACTCCTTGAGGTTTGATGCTCCATACTCCTCAGCCATCGAGGTAAAGTAGCTGTAGTCATCCTCGAAGAGGCTATTCTCATCGTCAACGCCTGCTGAGATGAGGTAGTCCACCTCCGCCATATATACTATATAAGGTGTCTGCTTGTTCGAAGGATATAACTTTGTCGAGCAACTTGTTGTCTTAATGTCACACACCTCCATCTCAAAGGTTAGAGCATCGCTCGACATCTGTGTGATACGTATAATCTGCGTGCTGTAGTTAGGATAGCGAACAGCGAGTGTTGCCTCGCGCTCGTTGCTTGTGAAGTTCTTTTCGCAGGTGAAATAGAGACGGCTCTCAGCAGTCTTGATGTTGCTAATCCACTCAACATCCGCCTCAGCAACGATGTCGATGCCGTTGATGCCATTCTCGATGGTGTAACCTATGGAGTATACGCCACCATTGCCATCAATCTCAAGTGTATTCTTCTCAAGTGTTACGCTGAGCTCTGTGTTTTTCTTCTCGTCTGTCTGACTCTCGGTGCAGCCTACCGCGAGGGTTGTTGCCACGAGGGTCATCAGAAGGAACATTTTGGTAAAAATTCTCATATGTTTAATGTTTAAGGTTTTCTCTTATTATGCAAATATATGATTTTTATCGCCAATCACCAAATAAAGACTAATTTCGAAGCAAAAAAGTAATTTGAAGTGTAGATATTTGCAAAATATTCGTATATTTGTCACTTGAAGGAGTGTTTTTTTATTAAATAATTTTAATAACGGCAAACATTAATATTTTATAATAACCTTAAATTTAAATTATTCTATGAGAACAATCAAGAATTTGATGTGGGCTTTGTTGCCTATCTTCGCCTTGACTTTCGTGGTTGGTTGTGAGAAGGGTCCAAAGGAGGAACCACAAGGTCCTCAGGTAGTGAAGGACTCTGTTATCAAGCTCAGCGCAAACAAGGTTGAGGCTTCGTTGGCTGGTGGCGAGTACACAATGATCTACGAGATCGAGAATGCTCACGCTGGTGAGAAGATCACTGCTGAGGCAGCTGAGTCTTGGGTAAACAACTTCAACACAGGTGTTTCAGGTATCCTCTACTTCAAGGTTGATGCTAACAACTCAGACAAGGCTCGTGAGTGCTTGGTAACTGTTAAGTACCGCTACGCTGAGGATGTAGTATTCGTTGTTAAGCAGGGTGCTAAGGTATCTGCAAGCTTTACTTTGGAGAATGTTACATCAGACTATTTCTCTTACACTGTAGATGTTATTCCAGACAACAAGACACAGCCTTACATCGTGATGTCTGCAGATCCAAAGTACATCGCTGCTTCAGGCTTCGAGAGTGGTGAGGATTTCTACGAGGATGATGTTGCTTACTTCGGCTGGTTGGGTCAGTTCTATGGCCAGTCTGCTGCTCAGGTTATGCAGGAGCGTTCAAAGATTGGCGATCAGCGTGGTATCAATCCAGGTAAGGGTGCTGCAGGTATCCCTTACACATTCTACTGCTACTATATCGACTATGAGTCAGGTGCACTTCTTTCAGAGGTAGCTTTCTTCGAGGTGAAGACTAAGTCTCCAGAGAAGATTGCAGCAGACTTCGACGTTGAGTACTCTGTTGATGGTTGCGTAGTTCACGCTAACGTAACTCCTAAGGATGGCTTTAACGGTGCATACTACTTCGATGTTCTTAACGGCCTTATGGTTGATGACTATCTCGCATCATTCGACTTCCTTGAGAATGAGGGTGACGTAGCAGAGTTCTACTGGTCTTTCGCAGTACAGGATATGATGTTCAACGGCAATATGAATGGTCAGACTATCGTTGATATGTACAACTGCCAGGGTACTTACGAGGATGGTACTCCACGTAGCGAGTTCGATTTCGAGCTTTTGGCAAACCACACTTACTACCTCTTCGCATTCGCAATGGAGGAGAATGGTCTTTGCTGCTCAGAGCCTAAGATTGTTAAGATTGAGACTGGTAGCGTGCCTATGTCAGATAACGTAATTACACCATCTGTATCTAAGATTACTGTACAGACTGCACACATCAGCTTCAAGACTACAAACAACGATTACTACATCGCTGGTTGGGAGAAGGCTTCAGATTGGGCTACTTATGGTAACACTGATGCAGAGCGTCAGAAGTACTTGCTTGAGAACCTCTCTTATGAGTTTATCCAGGGCGACTACGAGCAGAATGTTATCGGCCTTGAGGGTGGTACCGACTATATCCTCTACGCATTTGGTTCACGTGGTGGTATTGCAACAACAGCGCAGATCTTCACTTGCCCATTCTCTACAAAGTCTACCGATGCTGGTAACGCTACTATCGAGTACGTAGACAATGGTTACTATGCAGCTGAGGACCTCGCTGAGCTTCCAGGTTGGGAGTTCTTCGGTGGCGACTACTACTCAGGCACATTCATCTTGCCTTTGGAGTACCACATCGAGGGTGAGTGGCAGGCATTCTACTCAAATATCTACAACTGGACAGGCCGTTACGACTTGTACAACGATACTCAGTACCGCGATGGTCTTGTATGGTCTATTGACCAGTATGGTTCAATGAACCTTGATAAGTCTTACTCAATCCTTCAGAACGATAGCTTCTACATCATCGCTTCATTGGTTATCGACACCGAGGGCCAGTACAGCGAGATTAGCAAGTTCGAGGTTCGCACATCTTACGATGGCGCTCGCACTGATGCTTCAGAGTTCGACGAGTGGTGGAATGGCACTGGTGCTTCACTCTCAAGCGTTGTTATCAGCGACGAGCAGCCTAAGGAGTTGTTCCGCACAAAGACTGCTCACGACAACAAGCTTTCTAAGCAGGGTTTTGAGGTTAAGTCTTCACGTATGAACTTCTAAATTTCTTGTGATAGCGGCGCATTAGCGACGCTTCAGTCAACGCCTCGAATGGGCAGTACGCCAAGTATAGCCCATCCGAGGCTTTTTCGTGTCAGCACCACTACTACACCACTCTGACAAGAAATTAGGGAGCCCTTGGACGGTACATCTTTCCGTCATTGCGAGGAACGAAGTGACGTGGCAATCTATAACCAATCCGTAGGAGATTCCCACGCTCGTTACACTCGCTCGGAATGACGTTGTATAGTATCAGTGGGTATTTATGGGTAGTTATAGGGATTTTAGGGATATTAGGGAGTTTAAGGAATTTAAAGAGTTTAGTGTTTAAGGTTTACGCTAACCTTGCTAACCTCACTAAATTCACTAATCTCCCTAAATTCTCTACCCATAACTACCCATCAATCCCCATCTCTCCCCAAAAATAAACCCAGCGTCGCAGACATCATACTTTTCACTTTTTACCTTAAAAAATAATGTGTCTGTCTAACAAGTTTTGTTAGGCAGTTTTTTTGTGTTGTAGAATGGATATAAATACCATTTGGGATATGCAAGTTATTAAAAAGATGAGTCTGCCAAACTTTTTTATTGTTACATCGGCTCTTTCTCATTTTCTTTTGCTGAGCGTGTGAAAAATAACCCAAAAAGTTTCGATTTGCGAAAATATGTATATATTTGTATTGTGAAAAAAGTTTTTTATCACAGAATCATGTTATCCATGTGATAAATAATAATATAAACTAAAACAAATAACTAAAATGAAAAAGCTATTTACACTATTCTTTGCTTTGCCACTTCTATTTGTGGCGTGCGATGAGAATCCTGAAACTCCTAAGCCAACGCCAAATGAGCCTACTTTGGAGCTTACATCTGAGGCTACTATGGAGTTTGATGCTGAGGGTGGCAAGGGTGAGATTACCTATAACCTTATCAAGGGTGATGGCTCTCTTGATGGCGAGTTAGGAATTACTGGTCAGGCATCGCCTATAGTTATCACTACTGAGCAGGGTTGGATTACAATCATTGATAGCGAGTCTATTTTGGGTACAATCAAGTTCGAGGTTGCTGAAAATACTGCTGAGGAGCAGCGAATAGGCTATATCACAGGTAAATACTCTACAAAGTCGTTCACTGTGACAATCAACCAGGCAGCAGCCGTTGTCGACACCCCTGTTACCGCATTCGAGGGCTGGGCAGTGGTTGGCTCATTCACAAACAACTGGGATGTGAAGTCGGCGATTTGTATGGAGACTATCGATGGCTACTATGTTGCACGTGGCGTGGAGATTTCGACAGAGGATTCATTCAAGTTTGCCAAGGATGGCACATTGCAGAACTCACTTGGCGGCAACGGCCAGGCAGCAGAGCGTGACTACAAATACCCTATTGCCAAGTATGGCAGCGACATTCGTGTAAAGGAGAGCGGCACATACGACCTATACATCAACGAGGCTCTCGACACCTACTACGTAATGAGCGAGGGCAAGCTTCCATCAGAGGCTAACGAGGTGATTGCTCAGGGTGAAGACATTTGGTACGTAACAGGCCTCGGCGAGACTCAGCGTATGCGCAAGTCGGGCATCTTCCAGTCTATCACAAGTGTTGAGCTCGACGAGGATGGCTTCAAACTCTACCATAGCCTTAACAACCTCACTTATGGTGCAGCAGAGGACTCAACAGCAGAGATTGGCGAGGAGATTGCCGTATCATCAGATGCGGAGGCAAGCATCAAGGTAGAGGCAGAGAGCAACAAGCTTTACGACATCTACTTCAGTGTTGAGATGAGCAAGCTATGGGTTATGCCACATGGTAGCAAGCCCGATGTATTGCACACATGCAACTATGCTGAGGGCGTATGGTTCACAACCAAGAACTTCATGATTAGTCTTAAGGCTGATGGTATGCGCATAACCCTCGACTGCGATAGCGCCGTAAACCATGAAAATGCTATCATCCCAGAGGCTACCTACTCTGTTGGTGGCGAGAATGGCTATGTAATCAACGTGGAGGGTTGCGAGATTGCTAATGAGGATGGTAAAAACCAAATCTACAGCGGCTCTGTAACCATTACCCACCTCGAGGAGGGCTACGACATCTATGTAGATGTTGTCACCATCAAGCAACACCGCATTCGCGCTCAATACACTGGTAAGGTATCATCTAACCAGTTCATGGGTGGTCCTGTTACTAACCCAGGCGAGTAATCATGAAACGACTTTTTGCAATACTCTCTCTTGTAGGCTTACTCGCTATGGCGTGTGAGCCTATGACGGAGACTCCAGTGGGTGGCGACGAGGATAACCTCGTTGTCCTAACCTCTGTTATCAATATCGATGCTGAGGGAGGCGTGGCTGAGATTCCTTATACCATAAGTCAGCCTACGGAGGGTGTTACTCTGGAGGTAACAACGTCTTCGGAGTGGATTACGGATATAAACATTGCAGAGAGCATAGAGCTTACCATTGCTCCTAATACTTTGGCAGAGTCGCGTGTGGCGATTATCGATATAAAGTATGGTGCCGACCAGTGTGGCGTTGCTGTGCAGCAGGCTGGTGCTAAAGGAGGCAATGATAATGGTATAAAGATCACTGTGCAGCCACGCAAGGTTAAGGTGTCGGCTACGGGTGGTCAGAGTAGTGTGGAGTATCTAATTTCGGGTGCTGAGGTTGGCGCAATGGTAGATGCTACGGCAGATGTTGAGTGGATTTCGGATATCACTGTAGAAAATAGATATGTAACATTCGTTGTGGCGAAGAATAAATCTACAGAGCAGCGTGTGGGAACACTCACACTCAGCTACGAGAGCATGACGGAAGAGGTTGCTATCACTCAGGAGGGTGCTGTGGCAGATGTGGTGCTTACGGCTTCTACTACTACACCACGTGTCGGCGAGAGCATCACCTTCAGTGTGATATATGATGGTGAGGATATAACTGCTGTATCGAAAATTTGCGATTACTACACTAATGAGGAGATTGCTAACCCTGCAACATTCGATGAGGTTGGTGAGCGTGCCTTTGTTGCTAAGTATGATGGCAAAACATCTAAGGTGTTGTCCATCACTGTAAATCCTGCCAATGCTCCTGACTTCCCCGAGGATAGCGACGCAGATAACTACAACTTCAAGTATCGTATGTTGCTTATCGACCACACAGGTACCGATTGTGGATATTGCCCATATATGATGGAGTCGCTAAAGACTATTGAGGAGGATCCTGCATATAACGACTACTTCAATATCGCTATGGCACATTCGTATAACACGAGCGATCCTGCATATTCAAATACTGCACTTACAATGCGCTACTACTATCAGAAGACGCTTTATGTGCTTACGGGTTTTCCAACACTTACCTACAACTATCAGTATGGTGACTCTGCGGGTAGCAATATAAGTTATGTAAAGAGCCACTTCAATAAACTCAAGAAGGAGAGTGCCGATGCGGCGGTTGCTGTAGCAGCGGAGCTCGTTGGCGACAAGATTGTCGTTAGTGCATCACTCAAGTCTAAGGAGTCGCGTAGCTACAAGTTCAACATCTTGCTTCTTGAGGATGATATCTATGGTAAGCAGAGTGGAGCGTACTACACTTGGATGAATACCCATAACAATGCCATCCGCGCAAGTTATGCCGCAGTAAACCAGGCTGATATCACAGGTACTGAGTGGGGTTATGTGAGTGCTGAGACTACCTCAAACAAGGTCTTTGAGATGACCATCGGGGATAGTCGCGTGGTGAAGGCAAACTGCAAGGTGTTGGTGATAATCGCAGCGCAGGATAGCCAGTACGGCAATAAATATGAGGTCGTAAACACTACAATGTGTGACCTCGGAGAGAGCAAACCATTTGAATATAGATAATTTAAATAAAACCTAAAACAAAATCTAAACTAACCATGAGAAAGTTATTTTTACTTTTTACACTTTGTGCATTTGCGTTCGCAGCATGTGAGCCAGCTACAGATGAGGCTCCTAAGGGAAAACTTACACTAACATCTAGCTCTGTAATGAATTTTGAGGCGATTGGTGGTGCCGGTGAGATTACCTATGCATTTGTTGAGGAGGAGACACGTGCTGCAAATGTTGAGGCCGTCTGCGTTGTAGATTGGATCTCGAATCTTACAGTTACTGATAATAAGGTAACATTCAACGTTACAACAAATAATGATGCTGAGCGTAGTGCAACTATCAAGGTTGAGTGTGGTAATGATAGTTTCCAGGTTATGGTTATGCAGGCTGGTGCAACTGCTGCCGATGTTAACTTCACTGCTACACATGTTGGTGGTACATTCTACGGCAAGTTCCTCGTGAATGGTGGCCAGACTGAGGGTTTCAACTACTTCGTAATTCTCTCTGACACTCAGCCTGAGGCTGTTACCTCTATCCCTGCATATGCTACTGAGTATCGCTTCGATATATATGCTGGTGAGTCATCAGAGTTCAACCGCGAGGTACACATCCCTGTTGGTACATACACAATCGACCACTCTCGCTCATGCCGCATCGGCACTATTGATGCTTATCAGGATTGTAGCTACGTATACAACGCAAATGGAGTATCTGCAGCATTCAAGACTGGTACACTCACCGTTACCGAAGATAGCATCGTGGCAGATGTAACATTGATGAATGGCGAGGTTCACCATGTTGAGTACAATGGCGCACCTATTATGGAGGATTATAGCCTTCCAACATACGCCGACGTATATCCTGTAAGCCAGTACGCCGACACACTATCATTCGACGTTACAGGTGGTTATATGTATGCTTACTATCGCGGCAACTGGTTTGGCATGGACAACGATGTATGGTTTATGCACATGATTGAGGAGAAGGTAGGCTTCAGCGGCGTATACATGATCTTCAACTTCATCGTTCCTAAGTCGGCTGGTGGCTTCAGCAACCCTGAGGGTTACCTTGGCGAGTATAAGCTCTCAAATCCTAACGAATCTTTGGAATACACCTTCCCTGCTGGTCGCTTGCGCGACGATAGCCAGCAGCTCAACGCATGGTACATGTACTGCATAAATGGCCAGATCGACATGTCGCAGGCAGCACCTATCGTAGATGGTACTATCAAGGTTGAGAAGGTCGACGGCAATACTGTCATCACCGTTGATGGCAAGGACGATGCTGGCAACGACGTTAAGGGTACTTTCAGTGGCATTGTTAGCGAGATTGAGAACCAGGGTACTGTAATGTAGTAAAACAAAGCCAAAAGCAATTTTTGGGGCTGTCGAGCAAGTTTGTTCGATGGCCCTTATTTTTAGGATGATAGCAACGCCAAAATTGTCCACATTGTCTCTTTTATTTGTAAAAAAGTTTTTTTATATTTGCATTACTATTACAGCGTTACTTGCGAAAATAATTCTAAAACTTAAATATATGAAACTTAAATGTTATGCACTCCGCTGCATCGCAGTGGTATGTGCAGTTGTACTTGTAGCTTGTGTTGATGATAGCTACGACCTAAAAGACGTATCTACTGAGGTTACGATAGGTCAGGGTAGGACACAACTCTTTTTCGGTGAGTTAGATTTTAAGAGTATTAAGGATCTTATTGGAGATAATAAGATTAATGGTCTTATTATCGACGAGGAGGGTAATTTATCTTATGGCTATAATGCGACAGGAGAAACTGAAAAGATTGAGGGTGTAGATAATGTATATACTATTCCTGGCACTCAGAACACATTTGTCGCAGAGTATCCTTCGTTTGATATGGATATGGTCAGCGTTAAGATAGATGATAGCTCTGATGTATATGTTAATACTGGTGCCATTAGTGCTTATATACCATCACTATCTGGAACATTGTCAGACGCAATGGCTTCATTAGTGCCTGATATTAAGGGTACCTATGGTAAGACCTTTAGTGGTAACGATATGCATCTATTGTTCGACATCCCACAGCAATTGAAAAATATAAAGCGTGTCATATTTAGAGATGTCGAAAATGGTTATCATGGTGCGCCTATGCGCCTTGTTGTAGATTTTAATGGCGTGAGCGGAATCAACGGAGGTGGTAAAATCAATTTCGATATCGCTCTTAGTGGTGGTATTTTCACGATTGTAGATGAGAATAACAACCTAATCTGTCAGGACAACGAATTTGAGGAGGAGTATGAGGTGCCTGTAGGTGCTGATAAGGTTGAGTTTGTGATATATATTGAGAGCGTGGAGAATACCATTGCGCTAAATGATGATCACCAGCTTGATATCCCTATGGAGCTTGAATGTAACATGACATTTGATTTGGATGTTAAAGCAGGTGAGTTTGATCTTCAGGACGTGCCACAGTTCGCTCTATACGCAGACTTCGCGATTGGCGATACTGAGGTGATTGCAAGTGATGATGAGGCATTGTTTAAGTATCAACCTGCAGAGGCTCAAAAGATAAATATCAAGAATTTGCCAAAGGAGCTTAAGAGTGTTAATAAAATAGGCTTTAAGGATGATACTACTCTTAATCTCTATGTTGACGGTCTTGAGTGGCTTGGTGATAGTGCCGAGAATATTGTTGTTGAGGCTACTCTCCCTGAGTATCTTGTGCTTGGTGCTGATGGTAACTCTGACTATACCTACAATAAGAGCTCTCATTCGATAACAACAACCTTGGCAAAGGTTAACGATGGCATAGATGTAGCCTTGGAGAGTATCGATTTTGGTGTTGAGGGCGTGTCGCCTGATGCAGAGGGTACAATTTCTCTTGATTTATTGTTTAGTATCAATGCCTACTTCGTTGATGGTGCAATAATAAGTGCATCAACACTTGTGCATGATGAGTATCTTCAAGTTGTTGAGGGTATTAGCGATATTGAGCTTAAGATAGAGTCCCTAAGTGGCAAGGTAGACTATACATATACACTTGAGCAATCATTCGACTTTAAGACTGATGATTATGACTTTGGTGAGTTGTTAATTGGTGGAACTGGTTTGTCTCCAATCATAACTCTTAATATTGATAATCCATTAACTCTTCCTCTAACTGCCGAAGCATCGTTGTCGGATGATACAGGTAGAAAGTTGGATATTGATGATATTGTACTTAAGGCAGCTCAGTATAAGAATAATGTTGTAGTGCCAACGAAGAATAGCATTGTCATAGCATTGGAGGAGCGTCGTAAAGAGTTTGAAAATAAGGATGTAATCTTCTGCCCTGTAGATTTTGATAGCCTGCTTGCAGGTACAATTCCTTCAACTTTGGATGTCGCTGTATCTGTCGGCATTAGCTCCGATACTGTCCATACACTTTACGTGATGGAGGAGTTTGAGATAGGCTATGGCTACTCATTCGAGCTTCCAATATCATTTAATGATAACTTGGATATCTCCTACTCGAATGATTTCTCAGGATTTAACGAGATGTTTGCCGATATTGCTGAGTATGATGTTAAGGTTGGTGATATAACTATCATCGCAGAGATTGAGAATACTCTTCCATTAGCATTAGAGGCAGAGGTGGAATTGTTCGATGCTAATGGCGAGGCTGTAGATATTGATGTTACCTTCGTTGAGGGCTATGATCGTATCAATGGCTCTGAGGATGGTGTAACCGCAGCTAATAGCACGCTTCGTCTAAACATCGGTGGAGGAAAGAGCATTGACACTAAGAAGTTGTCAAAGATAGACGGAATTGCCTTTACCCTTGTAGCAAAGAGTGATGCCAATGGTAGTGTTGCTATCAATGCTAAGCAGGGCGTTGGTGCAAGATTGTCACTGGAGCTTGATGGTGGTATCACTGTCGATGTGAAAGATTTTATGACATCAAACAATTAATGTAGTATTGGTTATGAAAAAGATAATAACTCTATTATTAGCCGTTGTTGCGATTTTCTCAGTATGTAGCCTTTCGGCACAGTCGCGTACATCATATTTTATGGATGGATCATACTTCCGCACGGAGATGAATCCAGCCTTAGCACCTACACGTGGTTATATTGTAATCCCATTACTCCCGACTATAGGTCAAAGTTATTCGTCTAACTTCGCGTCAGTAGATAACTTTATTTATAGAAAGGATGGCGAGCTTGTTACTGCGCTTAATTCAGCAGTATCGCCTAATGAGTTCTTGGGACGTTTGCCAGAGTTGTGTAAATCAGGCGAGAGATTAGATATTAATTTATTGGGTGTAGGATTCTATACGAAGAAGATATTCTGGAATTTTGGTGTTGGAGCGCATGCCAGAAGCATTGTTGGAATCTCGAAAGATCTCTTCTCTGCCGTTAAGACACTTGGAAACGGCGTCTTTGACCTTGGCGATACAAGCATCGGCGCAGATGTCTACTTTGATGCCTACCTCGGTGCATCATTCCCAGTGTGTGATTGGTTGAATGTAGGTGTGCGAGGTAAGTTCCTGGTAGGAGTAATAAATTTACAAGCTCAGTTCGACCAGCTTTCAGCTAATGTAGGAACTGATATGGTAACTGGCGTACTACACGGCGATTGGCGAAGCAATGGTATTCTCTTTGAGAATAAGTATATCACATCTGATGGTGGATTCTCCTATCCTGACAATGTAAATCCAAATAGCCTCGATTATCTTATGGGTAATCTTAAGAGTTTTGGTGCTGCTATTGATTTGGGTGTTGAGGCTCATCTATTAGACGACCATCTAAAGCTCTCGGCTGCTGTTGTAGATTTAGGCTTTATTAAATGGGCTCCACAGACACATATTGGTGGTCACTTCGTTGGCGACTTCTCTTATGAGGGTTTTGATATGGATACGTTTGAGCCTATAGTGGGTGGTGATATTAATGATGATATTTTGGGTCTAAATAGCTATAATGGCTATTCTACCATGCTTAATTGCTCAATTAATGTGGGTGCTGAGTATAATATTCTTAATAACCACATTGCTTTTGGCTTGTTGTCACACACCGAGTTCTATAATAATGTGACTATGAGTGAGCTTACTGCATCGGTTAATTTCCGTGCCACTAATTGGCTTACAGCAACCGTTAGTCATACGTTCCTTAATGGCAATAGACCTGGTATCTTTGGCGCGGCACTTAATATACATCCAGGAGGTATCAATTTGTTTGTAGGAGCAGATTTTATTGATACTAATTGGGTTAAGTATACACGAGATATGCCAGAAACAGGAATGACATTGCCATTGAGTATGAATACACTCTACATTCCTCGTTATGCTAAATCTCTGAATATTTACTTCGGCTTAGGCTTCAATTTTGGTCGTCCAAAGCATTTGCGAGAGAATTAGGAGTTGTGGGTATAAACAAAAGAGAGTCAGCCTTTAGGGGTTGACTCTCTTTTAGTTTTGTTTAAGGAGTTGTTATGCGTTCTTCGCAAGCCACACTCGGATGTTCTCGGCGATGCAGTCAATAAGGTTGTCGATAGCCTCAGCTGCTGACCATGCGTTGTGTGGCGATGCCAACAGACGGTAGCGGTCCTTAATGTTGTATAGAGGAGACTCGCGCAGAGGCTCAACAGAGAATACGTCGAGCGCAGCAGCTGCGATAGTGCCGTTGTTGAGAGCCTCGGCAAGTGCAGTCTCGTCGATGATGCCACCACGTGCAACGTTGATGACGATTGCAGATGGCTTCATAACCTTGAGTTCCTCTGCGCCTACAAGACCACGAGTGCGGTCATTAAGAGGTGAGTGAACAGAAAGGATATCGCACCACTCTAAGAGCTCCTTTAGCTCCATTTCCTCGTATGCCTCCTCGCGCTTAACGCCTGATGTTGAGTAGTAACGAACCTCGCAGCCAAATGCAGATGCAAGGCGTGCTACCTCACGACCAATATTGCCAAGACCGATAATCGCCCAACGTTTACCGCTAATTTGGAATGTTAGACGGTCATAGCAGAAGGCACGCTCCGCCTGAGAGTAGCGACCATCATGGAAGTACTCATCAAAATATACCACATTACGAGCAAGCGCAAGTGCTGATGCGAGTGTTGTCTCAGCAACAGATGTTGTAGAGTAGCCAACCGCATTTTTAACCTCTATGCCCAACTCTTTAGCAGTCTCAAGATCCACGTTATTCATTCCCGTTGCAGCAATGCAAATGAGCTTAAGCTTAGGTAGTTGACGCATTGCCTCGCCGTCGATAACAACTTTGTTTGTAATGGCGATGTCGGCATCCTTAAGACGTTCTACAACCTGCTCCTTACGTGTGAAATCATAGGCAATATATTCGCCTTGTGAGGTAACTTTCTCAAAGTTGCGACCTGCGATGCTATACTCATCCAAAAAGACTATTTTCTTCATATCTATTCTGTTTTAGTTTCGTTTGTAAATTCTCCAATAAGGTCGCGCACAACAACCGATGCACAACCTATACCAAATAACGCAGGAATATAGGATATAGTGCCTACGTTCGACTTTTTATTCTGCTCCTCGCATAAAATCATTGCGCCATCACGTACTGGCTCAGGTGAAAATACCGCCCAAAAACCCTTGCGAATACCGATTTTATGAAGGCGTTTACGTAGCATGTGAGCCAATGGACAGTGGTGTGTTTTGGCGATATCCTTAATCTCCATAAGCGTTGGATCGCACTTAGCACCTGCCCCCATCGAGCTAACCAAACGTATGCCTCTATCGAGCGCACCTTTTATGAGTGCAAGCTTTGGTGATAGGGTGTCGATGGCATCTACAACGTAGTCAAACTTATCGCTATCAAGAAGTGCGTCAGTCTCCGAATCCTTGATAAATCGGTTGACTATCGTTAGCTCCAAAGCGGGGTTTATATCCCTAAGACGCTCCGCGAGGATGTCGCATTTCTCGCGTCCAATGGTTGAGTGTAGGGCTACTAATTGGCGGTTAATATTACTCTCTGAAACTTTGTCTGCATCGGCAATTGTCATTCGTCCCACACCTGCGCGAACTATCATCTCTGCAGCATAAGCACCAACGCCACCAACGCCTACAACAAGCACATTCGCATTGCGTAGAATGTTGAGTTTTTCCTCGCCTAAGAGCAGCTCTGTTCTTTCAAGCCATCCTTCCATCTATCTAATAATCAATCTTTAGCAAAAAAAAGTATTATAATTATTTTTTATAACATCAAGTAGCCCCTCGGTAGAAATATTTCGTGTCTTTGCTACCTCCGAGTATATCTCCTCAATGCTGATATTTTGCTCGTCATCGGTCTCGCAAAAGAGCCTTGTGATGTTCATTTTAGCAATTACTTCACGCGTCTTTGGCGATCGTAGCGAACGATGTCCAAACGAGAGGTAATAGCCACGTTTTAAGATAGTCTCAGCCTGTTGCAGTGAGCCTACAAAACCATGGAAAACAACGCGGTGAATAGTAGGGTGTTGCGCCAAAATTAGAAGTATATCTTCCGTCGCTTTTACGTTGTGAATCACCACGGGTTTTCCTAACTTTTCCGCTATACGTAGGTGTTCAGTAAAAAGCCATTTTTGTGCCTCTTTATCCACCGTTACGTGGTAGTCGAGACCTGTTTCGCCGACTATATCGCAATCCATGAAATCAGGCATCATCAACCCTTTCTCAGCGTCCCACGGATGTATACCTGCCATTCGCGGTGAGATAACATCGTGACGCGGATTATGGGTGTGTATATCTATCAAACGTTGTCTCATCGATCAGCTTTATGTTACAAAATTAATAAATTATTACTGAAAACACAAATAACCCCTGTAAATCGTTGCCCGTTTCGAAAAAAAAACGTATCTTCGTGCGCATTTTGTAATGTATATTAGTACCCCCAGAGGTTCAAAATATAAAAACACATAATAAAAAACTATCAAATTTAATCTAACAAACAGTTTTTATGTCGAAAAACATTAAATTATGTAAAGGTCTCGACATCAAGCTGGCTGGTAAGGCAGAGGCTCGCGTGGAGGATGCTCCATTGGCTAAGTCGTATGCAGTAAGCCCACTTGATTATGAGAACGTTACGCCTAAGCTGTTGGTTAAGGTTGGTGATAAGGTTGAGGCTGGTAGCCCATTGTTCTTCGATAAGAACAATCCTCGTATCCTCTTCACATCGCCAGTTAGCGGTACTGTTTCTGCCATCAACCGTGGTGAGAAGCGTAAGCTGCTTAACATTGCCGTAGAGCCAGATGCTACACAGGTGTACAAAGAGCTTAAGGTTGTTGATGCCAAGGCTTCACGTTCGGAAATCGTCGAGATGCTTCTTGAGTCAGGTCTTTGGACTCGCATCGTAGAGCGTCCTTTTGGTGTAATTGCTAACCCAGATGCTCAGCCAAAGGCTATCTTTGTGTCAGCATTTGATTCTGCACCACTTGCTCCAGATTACAACTTCGTGTTGAAGTCAGAGAAGGCTGCATTGGAGGCTGGTTTGGCACTCTTGTCACGCTTGACAGATGGCAAGGTACACTTGTCTGCTCGCAAGGGCGATGAGGGTTACATGGCTGAGGTTAAGGGTGTGGAGTATCACACATTCTCAGGCAAGCACCCTGTAGGTAACGTGGGTGTTCAGATTCACCACATCGATCGTATTGCTAAGGGCGATATCGTTTGGACTGTAAATGTTCAGGATGTTGTGCTTATGGGTCGTTTGGTAATGGGCAAGAAGCTCGATATGACTAAGGTTATCGCTGTTGCAGGTAGCGAGGCTCAGAAGCCATGCTACAAGCGTATCATTGCTGGTGCTGCGGTAGAGTCTATCGTAGGTAAGGTTTCTGAGAACGTTCGTATCATCTCAGGTGATGTTCTCACTGGTGTTGCAACAGCTAAGGATGGTTACATCTCAGCTAACGCTAACATGTTGAGCCTTATCCCAGAGGGTAACGTATATGAGTTGCTCGGTTGGGCTATGCCTCGTTTCCACCGCTTCTCAGTATCACGTGCTTACTTCTCATGGCTCTGCCCTAAGAAGGAGTACAAGCTCGATACTAACCTCAATGGTGGTGAGCGTCCATTCGTTGTTACAGGTCTCTATGAGAACTACTTGCCAATGGACGTATATGTAGCTTATTTGTTGAAGGCTTGTCTTGTTAAGGACCTCGACAAGATGGAGAACCTCGGTATCTACGAGGTATTGCCAGAGGATTTGGCACTCTGCGAGTTTGTTGATCCTTCAAAGATTGAGATGCAGCAGATTTTGCGTGATGG
>JAGBUS010000096.1 GCA_017630735.1 Alistipes sp.
AACACCCGCCTGTGCTGTATACTCGTTAATCTGCTCCAAAGAGGCACCATCGAAGTTAGGTGTTGCGAACTTCAAACCAAGCTCACGACCTGGCCAACCAAGTACAGTCTCATACATCGGACCAAGGTTCATTCGTGAAGGCACACCAAGTGGGTTCAAACAGATATCCACAATAGTACCATCCTCCAAGAATGGCATATCCTCATCACGAACAATCTTAGCAACGATACCCTTGTTACCGTGACGACCCGCCATCTTATCACCTACCTTGAGCTTACGCTTCTTAGCGATGTAAACCTTAGCCATCTGGATAACACCTGATGTAGGAATCTCATCACCATTTGTGAGGTTATACTTCTCGCGGTTAACCGCTGCAGCAACCTTCTTACACTCAATAGTATAGTTGTTGATAGTAAGCGAAATAAGTGCATCGTCATGCTCGTCACCTGTCCAGCGTGTCTGACCCAACGACATATAACCATTAGGCACACCTGTCTTGCTATCGTAGCTTGTAGATGCGATGCTCTCCAACATCTTAACTGTGAACTTCTCACCTGGAGCGTACAACTCTACGTTATAGTAGTCGTAGATACCTACTGTTGTCTTGCCCTCAAGCAAACGCCATAGCTTCTCAACGAGAATCTTTGTAAGATCAGCAATCTGTGATGCGTAATCTGCATCAAGCTGCTCCATCTGAGCCTTCTCCTGAGCGCGGTTACGCTTGCCCTCCTTCTGAGTGTGGCTATAGAGCTTAGTATCGATAACAATACCGTGAAGTGATGGCTGAGCCTTAAGTGAAGCATCCTTTACATCACCTGCCTTGTCACCAAAGATAGCACGCAAAAGCTTCTCCTCTGGAGATGGATCGCTCTCACCCTTAGGAGTGATCTTACCGATAAGGATATCACCTGGAGTAACCTTAGCACCGATGCGAATGATACCATTAGCATCCAAATCCTTAGTTGCATCCTCAGATACGTTAGGAATATCAGATGTAAGCTCCTCGACACCACGCTTAGTGTCACGAACCTCCATGATATACTCATCAACGTGTACTGAAGTGAAGATATCCTCGCGCTGGATACGCTCCGAGATAACAATCGCATCCTCGAAGTTGTAACCCTTCCATGGCATGAACGCCACCTTCAAGTTACGACCCAACGCCAACTCACCCTTCTCAGTTGAGTAACCCTCAGTCAAAATCTGACCCTTAGTTACCTTCTCGCCTGTGAGTACTGTTGGCTTCAAGGTAACTGTCGTATTCTGGTTAGTACGACGGTAACGTGGAAGAGTATATACAGTAACCTCTGGTGCGAATGATGCAATCTCCTGATCCTCTGTGCGATCGTAACGAATCTCGATACGAGTAGCATCAGCGAATACTACCTCACCCTCGCCCTCAGCAACAACCTGAATGCGGCTGTCAACAATCATATCCTTCTCGATACCTGTACCTACGATAGGAGCCTCAGGACGTACAAGTGGTACTGCCTGACGCATCATGTTAGATCCCATCAACGCACGGTTAGCATCATCGTGCTCCAAGAAAGGAATAAGGCTCGCAGCAATAGAAGCAACCTGGTTAGGCGCAACGTCTACAAGATCTACCTCTGTATCACGAACAACAGGGAAGTCAGCACCCAAACGAGCCTTGATACGGTCAGTGTTAATGAAATGACCATCATCAGTGAGCAACTCATTTGACTGAGCTACTGTCTGACCCTCCTCCTCTTCTGCTGAGTAGTAGCGAATATTGTCATTATTGAGATCTACAACACCCTCGTTAACCTTACGGTATGGAGTCTCAATAAAGCCCATATCTGAAATCTTTGCATATACACACAAAGAAGAGATAAGACCGATGTTAGGACCCTCAGGAGACTCAATAGGACAAAGACGACCATAGTGTGTATAGTGTACGTCTCGAACCTCAAAGCCTGCACGATCACGTGACAAACCACCAGGACCCAACGCTGACAAACGACGCTTATGTGTAACCTCTGCAAGTGGGTTAATCTGGTCCATGAACTGAGACAACTGGCTCGTACCGAAGAACGAGTTAACAACACTTGCAAGTGTCTTAGCATTAATCAAATCCTCTGGCGTAAACACCTCGTTATCACGTACGTTCATACGCTCACGGATAGTACGTGCAATACGCACCAAACCTACTGAGAACTGGTTAGCAAGCTGCTCACCTACAGTACGTACACGACGGTTTGACAAGTGGTCGATATCATCGACATCCGCCTTAGAGTTGATAAGCTGAATCAAGTACTTGATGATCTCTATAATATCCTCGCGTGTAAGAGTACGAATCGCAGGATCTATAGACAACTCCAACTTCTTGTTTATACGGAAACGACCCACGTCGCCCAAATCGTAACGCTTATCAGAGAAGAACAACTTCTCGATTACGTCACGTGCGGTAGCCTCATCTGGTGGCTCCGAAGCGCGCAACTGTCTGTAGATATAAACCACAGCCTCCTTCTCGGAGTTACATGGGTCCTTATGTAATGTGTTATAAATAATAGAGAAATCGATACCTGAAGGATTCTCATTGTGGAGGAGGATAGTCTTTGTTCCTGACTCGATAATCTCGTCAATATGCTCCTCCTGAAGCTCCACCTCACGGTCTACAATAACCTTGTGACGCTCGATAGATACAACCTCACCAGTATCCTCATCTACGAAGTCCTCGACCCATGTAGAGAGAACACGCGCAGCAAGCTTGCGACCTACGCTCTTCTTTAAGTTAGCCTTTGTAACCTTAACCTCATCTGCAAGGTTGAAAATCTCCAAGATCTGCTGATCGGTCTCGTAACCGATAGCTCGCAAAAGTGTTGTTACAGGCAACTTCTTCTTACGGTCGATGTAAGCATACATCACGTTGTTGATGTCTGTAGCAAACTCAATCCACGAACCCTTGAATGGGATGATACGAGCCGAGTATAGCTTCGTGCCATTAGTGTGCATGCTCTGACCGAAGAACACACCTGGCGAACGGTGAAGCTGCGATACTACAACACGCTCAGCACCATTGAAGATGAACGTACCACGCTCAGTCATGTAAGGAATAAGACCAAAGTATACATCCTGTACTACTTCGTCAAAATCCTCGTGCTCAGTGTCTGTACAGTAAAGCTTAAGCTTCGCCTTAAGAGGTACACTATACGTCAAACCGCGCTCCAAACACTCCTCAATAGAGTAACGAGGCTGGTCGATGTAATAGTCTATAAACTCCAGAACAAAGTTGTTTCTGGTGTCTGTGATCGGGAAATTCTCGCTGAACACACGGTAGAGACCCTCGTTCTTACGATTCTCTGCCGTAGTGTCAATCTGGAAGAAATCTCGGAATGATTTAAGCTGAATCTCCAACAAATCAGGATAAGGCACCCTGTTCTTGATGGTAGAGAAGCTTATACGTTGTTGTTGTGTTGTGGACATATAATCCGAAATGTTTTAGTGAATTTTACACTTATTGTGTGACCTATAACCGATCGGTAGACATCCGATATCGCATCGTCGAAGAGCAAGAGGAGAGACCATCTAAAACGCATAGATTAACCGCCCTAAAGGAGGCAAACCAAAACACTTTAACGTGCCTCACCTAAGCCCAACTCCCCTAACATCACGGCAAGACGACACAACATCCGCCTCGCTAGCATCAAAGAGCAACGACATGGGCATAAGCCTAAATAATCGGGAGCTATTTATCCCGCTAATGCTCTCAGTGTCACATAGGTACACGCTGAGAGCATAGACATTGCTAATAATCGGGCACAGCTCATTTCGGCACTCCCGAATATTAGACCACAAAAGGCATATAGCTTACTTTGACGTAAGCTATACACCTTAAAGGTTGTGTGAGATGTTAAATAATCCCGTAGGAATTACTTAAGCTCAACCTCAGCACCAGCCTCCTCAAGTGAAGACTTGATAGACTCAGCCTCCTCCTTAGAGATACCCTCCTTGATTGCCTTAGGAGCGCCATCAACCAATGCCTTAGCGTCACCCAATGACAAACCAGCGAGCTCCTTAACAACCTTGATAACCTGAAGCTTTGCCTGACCAGCGCTCTTCAAAATTACATCAAATGTTGACTTCTCAGCAGGAGCTGCCTCGCCAGCACCAGCAGCAGGAGCAGCAACTGCAACAGCTGCAGCAGCAGGCTCAATACCGTACTCCTCCTTGAGGATTGTAGCCAATTCGTTTACCTCCTTAACAGTCAAGTTAACCAACTCTTCTGCCAAAACCTTGATATCTGCCATAGTTGTATAATTTTATTAAATTTTGTTTTTTATTCTTATAATTAGTTATTTCTCTCCTCGAGGGCCTTAACAAGACCCGCGATCTTCTGACCTGCATTTGACTGCAGAGCAGAGATGACATTCTTAGCAGGCGACTGCAAGAGTGCAACGATATCGCCAATAAGCTCCTCGCGGCTCTTGATATTGCAAAGAGTGTCAATCTGGTTGTCGCCAACATAAACGCAACCCTCAACATAGGCTGCCTTCAAAACAGGCTTATCGTTCTTCTTGCGGAACTCCTTAATGAGCTGCGCAGGAGCCTTACCTGTCTCAGCGAACATAATAGAAGTAGAGCCCTTCAAAACGGCTACCAACTCAGCATCAGCCTTGCCAACATTCTCCAAAGCCTTGCAAAGCAAAGTGTTCTTAACAACAACAAGCTTTACATTCTTCTCGAAGCACTGACGACGCAACTGAGCAGTCTGCTCAGCGTTCAAAGCCTCGATGTCGGCCAAATAGAAGTGAGGGTAGGCGTTGAGCTGCTCGGTAAGACCGTTGATTACGGCCAACTTTTCTTGCTTAGTCATAATTTTCTATCCTCCTTCAATTATTTGTTGTCTACTGATTTTGGATCAACCTCGATACCTGGGCTCATAGTTGTAGAGAGATAAATGCTCTTTACATATGTACCCTTAGCTGCAGATGGCTTAAGCTTGATAATTGTGCTCATTACCTCGTGTGCATTATCGATAATCTGCTCAGGGGTGAACGAAATCTTACCGATAG
>JAGBUS010000097.1 GCA_017630735.1 Alistipes sp.
AGTAGAAAACGGTTTCTACTAATCTCTATTTTTATGGCAAAACCTCGCAAAATACGTTGTCCCCATTGTGGTTTTTTAGATACAATAAAAAAGGGTAAAAGAGCAGGATATTCACGCTATTATTGTAAAAATTGTGAGAGCTATTTCACAGATCGCCGTGAGCATATTACTAATAAGAATATGTTCATTTGGTTTGTACATTGGGTGCGTGATAAACAAAGTATATTGCAGATTGCAAAGGATAGTGGATATAGCGAAAGAACACTGAAGAATTACTTTTATAAGGTATTGCCCACCTGTCCTGTTTGGCAGATACAGCGTAGAGAAAAAGTTAATCTTCTGGTTGATGGTACATACTTTACCAATAAGGTGTGCCTTATACTATATAGAGATAGTAATATAAAGATGACTATCCTATATAGACTTGCAGAGCGTGAGGCACTGCGAGATCTTAAGGAAGACTTGCGTGCAATAAAAGATGTGGGAATAGAGATAGAAAGTGTGACTTGCGATGGTGCCTCGAATATTATCAGAGCAGTGCAGGAGGTATGTCCAGAGGCTATTATTCAGAGATGTACGTTTCATATTGCAAATGAAATATGCACTTGGCTCACAAAGAAACCAAAGAGTGATGCCGCACGAGAACTACGACAGTTAGCACGTTGTTTAAGCGCTGTGGAGAATCACTCCCAGGCACAGTTATGGCTACGAGAGTTTATAGATTGGCATAATAAATATGAGGAGTATATTAATGAAAAGAGTATAGATGAGATATCTGGACGATGGTGGTACACACATAAAATGTTGCATCGCAGCTGCACACATATCAAACGTGCAATACCTAATATGTTTAATTATACCCGCTATGCCAATATCCCCAAAACATCAAATTCTATAGAATCATTTTTTGGTCATTTGAAAGATCATTTACGATTGCATCGAGGGCTTTCAAATGAGCATTTTAAAGATTTTGTTAAATGGTATCTGTACCTTCAGAGTAATCAGGGGAAAATCACCAAAAAATATGAGCGAGAGAAATAAATCTCTCGCCCATTTTAACCCTCAAAAAGCGCCACTTTTTGCATCATTACCCTATTTTGTCAGTTATCGATTAGAGTGCTCTCAACGAGGGGAACAACATATACAACTGCTCCATCAATGACTCCATGTCGAAGCCGTCGCGTAGGATGAGCAGGATGGTGTTGTCGCCCGCGATAGTACCCAAAATCTCGCTGATACCCTTGCTGTCGATAGGCACAGAGATGGCACTTGCATAGCCAGGCTTGGTGCTTATGACACACATATTTCCCGAGAAGGCTATGTCGGTAATGTTGTCCGAAATATTTGTCGATACGACATGGTCGTTATGTGTCTGGTTGGGCAATATATAGATGTATCCCTTATCCTTGTGAGGCACCTTGGCAACGTGCATATACTTCAGGTCGCGCGACAGTGTCGACTGTGTGACAAGCACGCCACACTCCTCGAGACGCTTGATAAGCTCCTCCTGTGAAGATATATACTCCGAGCGTATTATCTTGCGGATAATCGACAATCGCTGTGCTTTAGGGTTCATGGGTCTTGCCTCAGGGTTATTCTTTGTTCTCACGGTAATGCAAACTTATTCTCTTTTATTATAAAATTGGTAATGCAAATTTAGTAAAATTTATTCAAATTGAACAATGATTTAAGAATAATTTTGGTTTATTCTGCCCTTATGATGATATTAAATTGCCAAAATAGTTGCATTAGTTGATAAATTTGTATATTTGTGAGGTGAAATACATAGAAAATGGTTTTTACATAAACTGAAACTACTAAAAAAATGAGAATGAAAAGATTGTTTTTACTGTTTGCTGTCGCAGTGTTTGCATTTGCCTGCGGCGAGAGTGTCGAGACCCCTGGAGGTAACAGCGCTACGCCCGAGATTGTTATCTCTACTGAGAGCCCTCTATGGCTTGATAGCGAGGAGGGTATCTACGAGATTGAGTACTCTATTAAGAACCCATCTGCAAATTTGAAACTCGATGCCAAGAGTAACGTCGGCTGGGCGAGTATCATAGAGATTAAGGACAACGTGGTGTCGTTTGTGGCGATGAAGAACACCGAGGCGGGTGATCGTCGTGGTACAATTCTCTTGAGTTATGGTGATGCCAAGGCTGAGATTTCTATCTATCAGCATGTTAAGGTGGATGTTAACTTCGAGGCAAAGACCACCGATGGCAGCGTGTTTACCCACTGCAACAATGAGGCGGGCGTGCATAGCTACCGCGTAGTTTTGTCAAAGGAGGGACTCAATAGCGACGGCACATTAAAGCATGGTGCCAAGTACTACTGCTTCGACCTATGCGCTAAGGAGGTAGTGTCGAAGGATGATGCCGAGGCAATAATCCCCAATGGCACATACAGCCTCTCGATGACTGGCGAGCTTAGCGACCGCGCGATAAACTACATGTACAGCTATTACACTGTTGGTGATAACTACCGTCAGGAGGAGATAGGTTTTGCAGATGCAGAGGTTGTCGTTGAGGATGGTAAGATTGTGGCAAACGTAGCCCTTGCAAATGGCGAGAATCACCGTGTGGAGTACAGCGGATCGCTTGTAATTCCTGTCTATAATGCAAGTGTTACCGGAGGCCTCAGCACGCTTACTGGTGACCACTCGTTCAATATCGAAAATGGTGTCTTTGTAGGTGCATTTGTGGGTGATTTGATGTACAATGGCTGCAATACTTGTCAGATCTATATGTATGAGTATCTTGACTATGAGACTGGCGAGGAGCGTGGTGACCAGTTCCAGATTGACTTGCAGTTGCCAGCGGGCAGCCGCGATGTATGTGGCTTCTACACTCATGGCACTACGGAGGGTCACTTCATCCCTGGTTCGGCTGAGGATTTGGGTGGTCAGTATATGCAGCAGAACAGCTGGTATATGACGGCAGGTTATATCGATTTTGCACCTCTTGTTCGCGGTTCGGTTAAGGTCGAGAAGGAGAGCGAGTCTATCTATGTGTTCACTATCGATATGGTGGATGATATGGGTAACGCCATCCGTGGAACATTCAAGGGCTCAGGCGAGTTTATCGACTGGTAGGGGCACGATATAGATTTGCAATAACGAAATTTCACAACTTCGCTCGATGCGCTTATGCGTCGGGCGAAGTTGCTTATTATGTCATGTTGTGCGCAATATCGTGGTTGTGGAGGTCCGATTTTTGTGTATGACGACTGTTTTGGCACTAAAATTATTGCTAATTGCAATTATATCGTTATATTTGCGCTAATTTCTAATATTCTTTACAAGAATAACGGATATAAACATAGATAAAAAGAATAAATTATTAATAACTAACTAAAACCAATTAACCATGAGAAAACTTTTTTCAGTTTTGAGCGTCGCACTTGTTGCCCTCTTCGCTGTTGGTTGTGAGAACAACCCTGAAGGTGGCAATACTGGCGTATCATTTACCTTCCAGAATGTGAAGACAACAACTTCATCTGTTGAGGTGCAGGTTGTCCCCTCTGATGCTCAGACATTGTACTTCGCTGCAATCGCCGAGGCTGTTGAGCTTGCTGGTTTGAACGACGCTGCAATCATCACAAAGTTCACCGATGCTCAGGATGTAAGTTTCACAAAGGGTAATAAGACCCTCACTGCAACAAACCTCACTCCCGACACTGAGTATGTTGCCGTAGCATTCGATATCAATGCTACTGACAAGGTTGCACGCTATAGCCTCAAGACCCTCCCCATACAGGATCCTATCCCCGGCGAGGAGTTTGAGGTAGAGATCAACGTTTCAAACATCGAGGCAACATCGGCTGTTGCAACTGCTAAGCCTAACACAACAGCTAACCGCTACTATTTCCGCGTCATCACAAAGATGGAGCTCGACGCCTTCGGTATCTATAACGACGACTACCAGATTTTCGAGTACATCATCGAGAACCCCAACAGCGGTGACTATATCACTCAGGGTGAGACTACGCTCAACTGCCGTCTCAACGCCGAGATGGACTACCTTGCTGTAGCCTTCAACTTCGAGAACTGGGAGGCTGTACACAACCAGGAGGAGGAGATTAAGCTCTTCCGCTAC
>JAGBUS010000098.1 GCA_017630735.1 Alistipes sp.
ATATAGTTATATATATAAAAGACTTTGCCCTACAAAGTTGTTTCTTTGTAGGACAATACCTTAAAATCCTCATTTACACATTAGTAGATAGCGGTTTTTCGGATTGCGTGCGCCTAAAACTAACTCTTGTTATACAACTTCTAACGAACTGGACTACTCAACGAAGTAGTTGGACAATCCCTATTGATGTTTAGGGTAAGGCAGTTGCTGTGCCAGAAATATAGTTGCCAGCATCGTCGCGACAATCTAAAGTGACGGTAATGGAGCCATCTGCGTTGATAGCGATAGTTATATCGCCACTAACAAGCGGTGCCATAGTGTTTGTTATGCTACCATTGTTAAGCTCTGCGTACCAGCTACTTGCCAAATATCCATCTTCGATATCGCCAGGTACGTATGTCATCTTCTCAGCTACCGAGCCTACAGGGGTGTATACTCCCTGATAGTCATCGGCAGAAATATCGCCAAGGAGGTCGAGCTGTAGATATAAACCGCTCAATGTTGTGCCATCCTCATAGATTGTAATCCACCAGTTGTCGGTGTCGGATGAGTACCAATCGTCATAGCACTCAGCGTATAGAGTTACATTCTCCTTGTTAAACTCAATATCTGAGGTGAGGGTGGATAGAAATACCTCCTCCTCTTCTACGATTTCCACCGATAGGTCGCCCTCATAGGTTACTGTTACTCTGCCACCATTATCCTCGCGTGTGAGCTCTGCAACAATCTTACCCTCGGTAACTGTCACAGCACCTTCAGAGAAGCGGAACAACTCCTGTGGCTCACATGTCTCTGATATTGCTACTCCGTATGAGTAATTGTATCCCAGAGTGTTAGGCTCGCCAGTGTCGCTGGTGTCGAAGGTGTATGTGCCGTGTGGCAAGGTAGCCTCTTTTGTTGCTGCGAAGAGGTCAAATGCAAAGTATGTAGCACCTGGAGTAGGGGTATTAGTGTCCAATGTAGCGTCGTCCGAGAGGATAACCCAGTAGTTGTGACCATTCACACCATTGTCCTCATGAGAGATATATTTGCAACCGAAGTAAGGAGCGTTGAATACCATATCATCATTCGGTGCTGGAGGCTCTGGCGTTGTGTCACCAAATACGAAGCCTGCGACAATGCCTGTCCAGTCAATATCGAGGTGATGACCATACTCCGACTCCAGGAAGCCCTTAAGATTTGTTGTGCCATCCTCATGGTGTGTGATAGAAAGCTCGGCAGCTGCGATGTATATATCCTCGTTAGCCTCAAAATCCCAAATAATGTTTGACCACGATGTTACACCACCGTTCTCCATAGTATAATCACCCTCTGTGAGATAGCCATCGTTGGGATTGTAGATGTCTCGCATATCCAATGTGTGGTACAGCTCATCGTTGATATAAAGTACGAGCACGAAGCGACCGAGATCCCAATCCTGAGCACGATATGCCTCTACGTGTGCAGGGTTGAATGTCTCAGGCACTGGCGTCGGCTCAGGCTCTGGGGTAGGCGTAGGTTGTGGCTCAATCTCTGTAGTAGGCATCTCGGCACACGCTGCCAACATAAGTGGCAACATAAGCAATAGATAGAAAAGCTTTTTCATCGTCGTAAGATCTCCGTATCTTGATGGTTTCAACTATTACAAAGATAGTGATTATTTTGATTGAATAGTACTATGTACAGATAAAAAAAGAGCCACCCCCGATGGGGTAGCTCTAGATTGATAGGTTTGATACCGTTAGCGGCGGAAGTCAATCTTCTGCTTCTTAACGCTCATCTTATGCTTATTTGCCTGCTTTGCGCTGAGTGCCTTAGCAGCGTAACCTCCAGCATAAGCATCAGCAGTCACGCTACCTGTAATCTTATTGCCGTTGTCGTCTACGCAGTCATAAGCGATGGTCATTGCGCCATTCTCACCCGCTGTGATTGTGATAGTACCATCAGCGATAGGAGCTATAGCACCACCGATACCACCATCTGCAAGCTCTGCATACCAGCAACCGAGCATATAGCCATCCTCGTCAACGCCACCTGCTACGAACTTGCCCTTAGCATCGCTGAGGTCTGTAAGAAGGGTGTATGTGCCTCTCCAGTCGTCGTTTGCTGGGTCTACCAAGAGGTCGAGCAACAAGTAACCACCATTACCTGTGTAAGGATCCTCGTACACCTCTACAAACCAGTTGTCGGTATCTGCAGTGTAGTAGTCGCCATAGTACTGTGCGAGGTGTGTCCAGCCTGTCTCGTTAAGCTCAAGGTCGCCCTCAAGGGTAGAGATGCCGTTGCCACCTTCATTGCCACCTTCGTTACCCAATGAGATATTACCCTCATATGTAACAGTTGCAGTACGGCCATCCTCCAATACTAACTCTGCTACAATCTTGTTATCGCTAACAGTTACTGTGCCAGAAGTTGGTATATACCAAACGATTGTTTGAGAGTCCTGTACGTAGAAACCGTATGTATAGTATGCACCAACGGTCAAGTTATCACAGCTATCTGTTGGGTCAAATGTATAGACACCGTTAGGGATTGTGATACTCTCATTGAATTCGGTGTTGTAAAGGTCGAAATAGAAGTAAGTAGCGCCTACAGCAGCATTGCTACCATCTACAACTGCATCAGAGAGTGCGAAGTAGTAGTTGTAAGTATCCTTACCTGCGCCTACATCTGTTGGAGTGTAATACTCGCCAGCGAAGTAAGGAGCGTTAAACACTATATCCTCAGCTGGCTCTGGAGTCTCGCCGCCAAAGTCGAAACCTGCAACAACACCTGTCCAGTCGATATCGAGATGGTCGCCATACTCCGACTCGAAGTATCCCTTGATATTTGTTGTACCATCCTCGTTGTGGGTAAGAGTGATGTCGGCAGCAGTTACATAAGCACCCTCACCAGTCTCGATGTTCCACAAGAAGTTTGACCACGATGTAACGCCACCATTATCCAAAGTGTAGTTACCCTCAGAGAGGTACTTGTCGTTAGGATTAGTGTAGTCCATCATATCCAACGAGTGGTAGTTGTTCTCATCAATATAGAGGTCCACCTCGAAGTTACCAAGGTCCCAGCTATCAGCGCGATACGCCTCAACCTTCACAGGGTTAAATGTCTTAGCCTCTGGCTTCTCAGCAGGCTCCATATCTAGCACAACGCCCTCGTATGTGAAGTGATATGGCTCAGCAACGTCAAGCAACAATACATCGAAAGAGTAGTTCTCGCCATCCTTCTCTACCTTCACCAAACCTGACTCAAACTCATAAGCAGCCGCTGGCTCCCATACAATTACCTTACACTCCTCGATAAGAAGAGTCTCATTCTCCTCCTTGTACTCGCCAGCCTGAAGGATAGTCTCGCCCTCTGCGCCTACCAAAACAATACCAAGCTCGATGTTCTCTGCATCGTCGGCAAATGCCAAGAAGAAGTAGTTATCTGCTTTTCCAAACTCTGCACTTGCTACGCGACAAGCACCCGCCATCTCAACATCCATAGCGTAAGGAACCTCCTGCTCCAAGCACTTTACAGTAACCTCGAATGACTGCTCCTCGTATGCCACCTTAATCACAGTCTCTAAATTCTCCGAAAGATAAGGCACTGGGAATACTACGTCGAATGTAATAGTCTCGGCAACCTCAAGGTCCAAAATCCAATTTGCCTCACAAGTAGCAGTAGGGAGCGCACCCTCTGGGGCATTCTCAAGAGTATAGGTAATCACGCCCTTACCCGTATTCTCGAATGTCATCACTGACTCCGATGTTAGAGTAAGCACCGCCTCCTTCACAGGCTCTGGTGCAGGCTCTGGCTCACACGCTACCAACAAAAATGGTAACGCCAACAACGCATAGAATAACTTTTTCATAGTCGTTAGTTTTTAGGTTTATATTAGATTTTAAGTTTCTGTCTAACAAAGATAAGTAAAATTTAGTGATATTCCAAAACTTTGTGCATAAAAAATAGCAGACGAACTCTCCATCTGCCATTACCATATATTATTATGTGCTACCTAACCGTGAAGTATTCCACGTGTGATGCCACGACGCATCTTAAGAAGGTATCGCGCTTGCGCAGGGCGGTGTGTGAGGCATAATAGCAATGTGGCGCACCACTTCAATATCTCGGCAATGTACAACGCTCCAATGCGGTTGTTAATCTCGGCACGACGACGCTGGCTGATGCCGATGTTATACGCAAGACGCTCGAAATACTCTGCCGTGAGTTTCTCGGCAGGAATTATGTGATACATCACAGCACGTGGCACATAGTAACACTTCATGCCAGCGCGCTCCATACGTTCAAAGAGGTCGCTCTCCTCGCCACCGAGCAACTTCTTGCCCGTGCGCCCCAATGAGGTGTCGAACATGCCTATACGCTCGAAAACCTCTCTGCGCATAGCCATATTACCGCCACCTGGTATTCGTTGCTTGGGGAATGGCGCAATCTCCTTGCCAAAGTCCATAGGATTGGCTATAGGTCGCTCGGTATATCGCGACATCCAGCATGGTCGCCCTGTAGGGTACTCCGCAGTAATCTTACCTCCCGCAGACATCGCATCGGCATGAGTATCAAAGAGTTCTATGTATGCGGTAATGAAATCCTCCACTATGCGCTCGTCATCGTCTATGAAGGCTATGATATCTCCCTCAGCAAGGCGAATACCTGCGTTACGTGCCGAGGATAGTCCTTGCTCCGCTTCGAAGCAGTAGCGGATATTGAGATGTGGATGCTCAGCCTGGAACGCTGCGATGCGCTTGTGTGTGTCATCTTTGGAGTTGTTATCTACAACAATACACTCCCACAGAGCACTTGTAGCACTCTGCGCGGCAACGGAGTTGAGCGTTACGATTAGTTGTTCTGCACGATTATACGTAGCAATTATTAGCGAAAGACGTATCATAGTGCAAAGATAAGGAAAAAAGTGAAAGAAGCTGTCTAACAAGGTTATTTTGGCGTTACACTTGTCCTCAAAATCCTCATTTACGCCCAGTAAACTGCGGTTTTTCGGACTGCGTGCGCCTAAAACTAACTCTTGTTATACAACTTCTTACAAGATGAGCGTGTCCGAAAAAAAATTATTGGACACGCTCACCTTACTTTTCACCTTTCACCTCTCACTTTTCACTTTGTCTTGAACTTCGGCGTGATGCCTATGAACACCTCGAAGTTGATACCTGGCATAGGACGTGACAACACCGAGAGATACTCCTCGTTGAAGAGGTTGTTAACAGTGCCCTTAAGTGAGAGGTCTACCCATTTCATGTTAAAGACCCTCTCTAATGATATGTTCGACATGAAGTATGACGGTAGCTTTCCTGTCAGCGAGATATCGTTCGACGACATAGTATATCGCTCGGAGTAGTAGCACCATTTATAGAGGAACGACCATTTGCGCCATGTGAGACGTCCTGTGACGGTTGATGATAACTCTGGAACGTAGGGAAGCTGCTTGCCCACTGACTTATCAGCAGGTGTGCGAGGCTCGCCCTCGTTTATTGAAGGTGTCCATGAGAATGTGCCATTAAGACCTAGTCGCCACTCCTTGGCAAGTTGTAGGTTGAGGTCTGCCTTAAGCTCCACGCCATAGGCATGCACATCTTTGATATTCTCAGGCGAGAAGAATCCTTTGGTCGTTGGTAGCCAGATAATCCAATCCTTTATAAAGGACTCAAACCAGTTTGCTGAACCACTTAACGAGTAAATGTTCTCTCTGCCAACAGCAAACGACAGACCTGTATCGTAGGTCCAGCCACTCTCCTTCCTAAGGTCAGGATTTCCACCAGGGAGGAAGTATAGGTCGTTGAGAGTAGGGAAGCGATAGTTGCGCGAAACAGATGCTTTAGCTACTATATTACCACGTTTCGAGATCACTCCATCGATGAAGAAGGCAGGTATGATAGGTGTCCACTCCTTGCCAAACATCTCCTCACGGATAACAACGGATAGACCCAAGCGGTCTATAGGTCGCCACTTTGCCGATAGTGATGTCGAGAGCTCTGGACGTCCCTTCTTGTATCCAACAATCGCTTTATTGCCGTCTTGACGTATGATATTCTTATCCTCGCTCTCTACAATATGCTGATGCAGAGATATGTTTGCCGTGAACAGCCATTTGTCGTTTATGCTATATTCGCCATCAACCTGACCGTAGAAGGTGTTGATGCGTGAGCGCGAACGTGTCATGTGTGCCATCACACCATTACCCAAATCTCGCTTATAGTCATACGCCATCCATGTGTAGATATATCCAGCCTTAGCACCCATCTTCCAACCATCACGCAGATGATCCCACGACACCACACTGCGGAATGTCTGCTCCCTCTGGCGGTTGTCGAAGTCTGTCTCGTCGCCATGGTCTACGGTGAGCATCGCTAACTCACGATTGGAGTTTATGTACCAGGCATTGAGACCTATGCGATCACCCTTGCCCGTGTTGTAGTATATCTCCTGAAGTATGTGCAAATCCTTGTACGCACCGCTACGATTACGCTCAATAGGGTAGTATTGGTCGATGATATTCATCTCCTCGTCGTAGATGTTCATCTTCTTGTCGTGGTTGCGGTACTTGAAGTCGTTAGGCGATGAGGAGTATACAGCGCGTGTAGATACCTGCCAGTGGTCGTTACCGTAGGTGAGGCGCAAAAACTCATCAAAGGTCTTGAACGAGCCTATACCCTGAATATACTGCAGACCGAAGCCATTTGCTTGTGCAGGCTTTGTTGATAGCTTCACTGCACCACCCAAGCCTCCGCCCGTCTCATTTACTGACGATGTGCCATGTAGTAGCGAGGCGTCGTCGATGAAGTAGGAGGGTATCATCGAGAAGTCGGTCATACCGAGCATCGGGTTGTTTATCTTCATTCCGTTCCACGACACCTGTGTGTGCGATGGCGAAGTGCCACGAAAGGCTACTGTGGAGAGTGTCGCGCGACCATAGTTCTTAACGAATATTGCGGAGTTGAAGGTGAGTACGTCAGCCATCGAAAGGGCAATATTCTCTTTGAGGGCTATAGTATCAAATTTCGTCTCTTGAATTCCGATATCTTTCATTGGACGATTACCATATACCGCCACCTCGCCTACACGAATGCCTCGTGTAGCCCAATTGCGTGTATCATCTTGTGCGATTGTAACGAGTGGAGCAAATAAAAGTAGTATCAGTAGGAGTCTCTTCATAGTTTTAAGTTTTATTTCCAGCAGAATGCTCCTGGAATGATACCAACATAAAAGCTGTCAATTAGCTCTCTGTCCTTTGAGTAGCGGTATACCATGCCCTGTTGAACATAGTCTATGGCATCGGCAATGTATACATCACCTGTGCGAGGACATACCGTAAGACCGTAGTATAGCGTATTGTCGTATGGCAGGAATGGACGCACAGGAACTCTGTCTGCCGTAACATCCATCTCCCACACATCATCGTTGAGCCAATATATCTTATCCTTTGTGCCGTTGAGTTGCACCTCTGAGGGCCAGTCGCCAAAGTCAAATTTAAATTGCTTCTCAATCTCAAATTTGTCATCATCTATGTTGATGCGATAGAGCGATGGTGCTTCGTGTCCATACGGAGAACCCTCATAGCCTCCATCTGTCACGGTCCACAACTTATTGTTGCAGTCCATAACCAGCGAGGTAGGCTGAATGCCAACAACAAGCTCATCAACAACCTGGTCGGTCTCGGAGTCTATCTTGAGGATGCGGTTTTGGTACGACCAGCAGTTTACATATACATATTTACCATACTGCACCATCTGCTCCGTAGATCCCGACTCCATCGTCATATTTGGAATATCGATATATCCCGTAATCTCGTATCGCTTAGGATTTACAATGAATATGCGGTTGTCCCAAATCTGGGTTATGTATGCCTTTTCATCCGAGATGAAGTGGATGTAGCGTGGCGATGTGAGGTTTGTGATACGTCCCACCTCCTTAAAGGTGTTTATGTCTATGGCAAATACCACGTGGGAGTTGTTTACCACCACCCAGCCTATGCCATCGCGGATAATCATCGACTGACATACGTCGCCGAGCTTCATAGCGTTGGCGCGGTAGAATACCTCGTTCTGCACCGTCTTGGTCTCAGGGTCGTAATATGATAGGGTGGCATTTCCATACTGGAAATTACCCTCGTTGCAGATAAAGAGACCCTCGCCAGAAGCCGAGATGTCAAACTCCTCCTCTAAGCCATACTCCCACTTCATGCACGAGGTGAGTATGAGAGCTAAAATAAGCGTAATTCGTGATATTCTATTCATTGTCAAGTACTCTGAGTCCTCTAATTTCTGTCGATATTTCGCCTGCCCAGCCACATTGCTGCATAATGGCAGATTGTATCTTTATAAAATTAATTCTATCGTGGATGATAGGCTCTCCTGTTGTGTCAACTGCATTTGAGATGTCGAAGAGGTTTTCGCCCTCTATGCAATCCTCTGAAGCGTTGTCTGCATATCCCCAATCAAAGGCAGGATTGACCCACATTGATCCATTCTCTGACTGGTCGTAGCTCTTTGACTTCAGGAGTTTGCCACTGAGGGTGTAGCTATTCTCTGCAATCCACTGCGGATAATAATACTCTTGATTGTGGAACGAAGCGAGATGCTCAATAACTCCGCTATCTCCCTGGTTATCTGTCCATTGTACATTCGTTGCAGGTGCTTCGGGACGGTGATATGTAACCTCGTAGAGCTGGATTGTGTCATCGCTGAACGACTCCGAACCCTCCAACTCATACCACGTGTCATCAGGAAGACCATTGTCATTTACATCCTCCATAACCCACACTATGCCAGGCTCTGATGAGCCATCAAAGGAGTTGCCAAGAATAGCAAAATCATTACCATCATGATTCTTGATGCAGTCATCAAAACCAATGACTATATAACCGCCAAAAGCTCCGAGTGATACGAATTGCTCATTTAACATACGAAGCTCAGCGTAGGCTATTGCATCATCCATCGTGGTCTCACTGCCGTCAAAGCCTGCAGTTTTCAGCTCTCCGATAAATTGTCCTGGAGCAGGGGTGTAGTCATATACCTTAAATCTGTCGATTGACGTAATATTGAAGATATGGCTATCTTTGCCTGATATGTTCGTTACTACAAGCTCTATCTCTACCTCTTCAGCAACTACAGCTTCGTATGTGAATACTCTATCGGTGCATATCTTGTTGTTCCCAATAATCCAACTAAACGAAGCATCTTCTGCATTCTCATACTCTGGAGCGATGACAATACTATCACCAACCATCACGCGATAGTTGCTACTACCATTTACTCTAATTTGCGGAGATAGGATTGTAGTCTCCTCGTCGATATTGCACGACGAGAAAACTGCAACCATCACACACGTAATTAATAATCTAAAAAATAATGCCATAAAAGTAATTTTTCAGATTATAGCCCTTGGGTATGAAATCTCGATGTCTACGCTATAAGTCTCTGATTAGTAGCTGTTGAACTACTATGACCCTAAATTATGTCTCCTTGAAACTCAAGTTGCAGACTCGCCCATTCGCCGCAGGCATAATCTTTAATAAATGCTTGGCAGGTCTTCTGACTCGTCTCGCTCTACGATGCCTTCCCAGAGGATGTTCCTCCAGTGACAATTAGATGTCGTAGAGCCCACACATATAAACTGTGTAAAAGAGACTCACAGCAGCGGGAACTGTTCGGGATTCTCACCCGATTCCCTTTTAATCTCCTCTCGGAGAACCATTGCAGTGGCAAAGATACAAAAAAAATATGACTTGCAAGTGCAAACCATATTTTTAAGTGAAAAGTGAAAAGTGAACAGTGAAAAGTAGGGTGCGCTAAAGCGCAGATGTATATTAAAGGGCGTCGCAGACACCATACTTTTCACCTTTCACCTTTCCCTTTTCACCTAAAAGAAGTGCTTCGGTCTCCCGAAGCACTTCTTGATATAATATATAAAGTATCGTTACTTGATGTTTGGCAACTCCATACCGTAACCCTTCTTCTTGTCCTCACGCTTAAGGAGCATACCGATGAAGAGTGCAACAACGCCAAATGAAGAGAAGATAAGCATAGGCATTGTATAACCACCTGTAGCATCCAAAACCTTACCAATGATAACTGGTACGAGGAGCAAGCCCCAGTTCTGAATCCAGAAGATTACGCAGTATGCTGAGCCAAGGATACGCTCGTCGATGATCTTTGGTACTGAAGGCCACAAAGCTGCAGGAACCAAAGAGAATGATACACCAAGGATAGCGATGATAGCTACAGCCAAAACCTTTGATGGGAACATTGGCAACAAGAAAGCAAAGCTCAAGTGGCAAGCAATCATGATGAGTGAGCCTACCATAAGCATAGATGCTGCCTTACCCTTACGGTCGATAAACGCACCGAGGAATGGAGTGAGACACATTGCCAAGATTGGGAAGCAGCTGAAGAGCTGTGCACCATTGGTAATAGCAAGAGTCTTATCCAAGAAGTCTGGAGCATAACGCTGGAGTGGGAAGATAGCAGAGTAGTACAATACGCAAAGAAGTGCCACCAACCAGAACATCTTGCTTGTGAAGATCTTGCCGAGGTCGCTGAACTTGAACTCCTCCTCAGAAGCCTCCTTCTCAAACTCGCCACATGCCTCAAGCTGAGCGTCGAGCTTACGATCCATAAGCACGAATACGAAGTAGAAGATAAGACCAATCATCAACAATACTGCACCAAATGCTACAGGAGCAGATACCGAAGCGTTGAATGCACCTGAAACCATAGGTGAGAGCCACATAGCTGCAAATACGCCCAAACGTGCGATAGACATCTCCAAGCCCATAGCCATAGCCATCTCCTTGCCCTTGAACCACTTAGCGATAGACTTCGATACTGTAGTACCTGCCATCTCGCAACCGCAACCAAAGATCATGAAGCCGAAGCAAGCAAGCTTAGCAGAACCTGGAAGGTCTACCCACCATGAGTTCAACCAAGCCTCAAGACCTGTGCCTACAAACCACTCGCTCATAGCATAGAACTTGATGCACGCACCAATAACCATCAACGATGCAGACAAAAGACCAGTGAAGCGGATACCCATCTTATCGAGGATAACACCTGCGAAGATGAGGAAGAAGCAGAATACGTTGAGGAAGTACTCCGAAGCAGCATATGTACCAAATGTTGTGCTGTTCCAGTTGAGTGTTGTGTCCAAAAGCTCCTTGAGTGGAGAGAGCATGTCAACGAACATGTAGGCGAAGAACATCATCAACGAGATGAGAATCAACGCTGACCAGCGAGCAAACGCCGAGTCGTTAAGTTTACGATGAATTGTTTGAGTCATAATAATTTAATTTTTTATTAGTTTGTAAATAGTTTGTTTAGTCGTTGTTAGTTGTGCTCAGCAATGCGGAATTGCTTAAGTATGTCGTATGCTGAGAGTATTCCTAATTCGCCTGCTTTTGATAGGTCCATACATCCCTTGCGCGTATCCTTCATAAATATTTGTACCAGACCACGGTTGTAGTATGCCTCACCCATGTTAGGCTCCAACTCTATGGCACGCGTATAGTCGTCATACGCCTCAGGTAACTTGCCCGATATTGCCATTAGGTTAGCTCGGTTGTAGTATGCCTCGGCAAAGTCGGGATATAGCTTTATTGCCTTATTTATATCCTCTATAGCCTCGTCGTAGTTGTATGTTCGAGCTCCATTGTTATGCAGACGCTTTGCAGGGTCCGAGTCGAGAGTAATAGTCTGATAACTATTGTCGATAGATGATATAAAGTCTATCATCTCGGCACGTGTCGTAGCGCGGTTAATGTACAGGAATGGATTTGTAGGATTGAGGTGTATTGCCTCCGTTAGGGTGTTCACGGCATTGGTATACTGCTTAATAAGTGCTTGGCTTATACCACGCTCAAACAGAAGTGTCCACTCCTTTGTTTCGCTGTTCTGCATTCTCTGGGATATACTCTTATCCATCGCTATCAAGCTATCTGGCTCAAGGTTGCTGGTGCGACAGTCGAGCTTCATAAGCGGGTTACCTATGCGTTTGCAGAACTCCTGTACACGTTGTGTTGAGAAACGCTTAACACGCTGATCTATAGCTACGCTATCCTTGCCAATAAGTGTGAAGCGGAACATTGGTATAAGGGTCAAGCCATCGTCTCCTGCCTGATTAACTGTTGAGGCGATGCGCTCAAAGTTGCGCTCTAAAAGACGGCTCTCAAAGCCGAGGAGCTTATCCAGACGTTGTGCCGTGTCGGCATAAATCGAGTATGTTGAATCCTTGAGACGTGTGCGATACTCCGCAATCTTGCGTTGTGCTGTTCGCTCATCACTCTCCGCTCCCTTAACATCGCGTTGTGCGCGACGCAAAACGCTACGACCACGATAGGCATTTGCAAAGTCGGGGTATAGCTCTATGGCGCGTGTGTAGTCATTTATTGCGGCATCGAAATCTCCGAGACGTGTGTGCAACATCGCACGGTTGTAGTATACAAGCACATTGTCGGGCGAGTATGTTGCAACTTGGTTGAAGTCATTAAGCGCGCGGTTGTAATCGCCAATCTCTGAGCGTACTATAGCACGATTGAAGTATCCCAAGGAGTTTGTAGAGTCCAACGCAATAACTTTATCAAAGTCTGCTAACGACTCCATTGGGCGGTGCAAATAGTTGTTTACCAAAGCACGGTTGAAATAACCAGGAAGGTATGTGCTGTCGCAGCCAATGGCTTTGTCAAAGTCGCCACGTGCCTCTTCATATCTCTCCTCCTCCATGTAGAGTGAGCCACGACGGTTGTAGGCATCGGGGTCCTCGCGGTTGGTGCGTATGGCGAGATTGAAGTTTTCGTACGCCTTAGTTGTGTCCTTTAAATAGAGATAGCAAGTGCCTCGGTTTATGTATGCTGCAACATGGCGTTTTTCATAGCGTATATACTTGTCAAAGTCCTCAATCGCGAGCTTAAACTGCTGATTTAGAAGTCGTGTGACACCGCGGCTGTAGTATGGGTCTGGAAGGTCGGGACGTAGCTCAATGGCTTGCTTAAAGTCGTTGAGTGCATCATCATAGTTGCCCAGTCGGGTGCGTGTAATGGCACGATAGTAGAATGCTCCAGTAAACACAGGGTTTAGTGATACAGCATTCGTAAAGTCGGCATCGGCACCAAGCAGGTCGTCAAGGTTGTATTTGGCAATGCCACGTAGGAAATAGGCATCGAAGTCCTTTTCATCGTGGCGGAGAAGCACGTTAAGAACATCTATTGCCTGGCGATAGTCGTTGTTTATCATACACTGCTGACCAACCCAGTAGATATAGCTACGGTTGTATTGTGCCACAGACTTTTCGGGGAGTGTGACAACCATTAAAATCAGAGCTATGATAGCGACCAACCTCTTCATGCGTACTAAACGGCTTGATGCTATGCTTTATTATTCGAGTTCGTATCCAAATCTGCGGAGCTGACCGTCATTATTGCGCCAATCCTCCTGCACCTTAACATACAACTCAAGGAATACCTTCTTACCGAGGAACTCCTCCAAGTCGATACGTGCCTGCTGACCTACCTTCTTCAACTTCTCTCCCTTGTGACCAATTACGATACCCTTCTGTGAGCTACGTGCTACATATATTGTTGCAGATATTCGGTCGATTGTTGGCTCCTCTTTGTATGCTTCGATACCAATTTCACATGAGTATGGAATCTCCTTGTCGTAGTTTAGGAGAATCTTCTCTCGAATAATCTCCGAAGCGAAGAAACGTAGAGTCTTATCTGTAAGAGTGTCCTTTGGATAGAATGGGTCGCCTTCTGGTAGACGCTCAAGGATGAGGTTGAAAACACCCTCGATATTGAACTTCTCCTTTGCCGAGCATGGAGCAATGATGGCATTAGGTAGTAACGCCTGCCACTTCTCGACAAGAGCAATGAGCTTCTCAGGTGTTGTGAGGTCCACCTTGTTGATAACAACAATCGTAGGTATTCCTGAGAGGTTTACCTTCTCGATAATCTCCGCCGAGCGGTCGCTATCCTCCACAGTATCGGTTACATATAGCAATACATCAGCATCGGTGATTGCACCACGCACAAACTTCATCATCTTCTCCTGAAGCTTGTAGTTAGGCTTCAAGATACCTGGGGTATCTGAGTAGACAATCTGAAAATCCTCGCCATTCACAATACCCATAATGCGGTGACGAGTAGTCTGTGCCTTGGATGTGATAATAGAGAGCTTTTCGCCCACGAGCTGATTCATCAGTGTCGACTTGCCAACGTTAGGATTGCCGATGATATTTACAAATCCACTGCGATGTGCCATAACAAATTATTAATTGTTTAATTAGTAATTTTACTACTATATATATAGTATATATTCTGCAAAGTTAGCAATTTTTGGCGATATTCGTGCAAGTGGTATAAGATAATTTAGAATGTTTGCGTTGTAAAATGTAAAAAAATATTGCGTGCAATGAAACAAATATGACCTAAAGTACGTATATATGGCTAAACTAAGGAATAATAGTTGTAAGAAGAAATAGATTTTTATGCGTCAATTAAAAATTACCAAGTCGATTACTAACCGCGAGAGCGCGTCGTTGGATAAATATCTTCAGGAGATTGGCAAAGAGGAGCTTATCTCTGTTGAGGAGGAGGTAGAACTCGCGCAACGTATACGTAAGGGCGACCAGGAGGCGTTGGAGCGTCTCACTAAGGCTAACCTACGTTTTGTAGTATCAGTAGCTAAGCAGTATCAGAATCAGGGTCTTAGCCTCCCTGACCTTATTAACGAGGGTAACCTCGGACTTATCAAGGCTGCCGAGAAGTTCGATGAGACACGTGGTTTTAAGTTTATCTCTTATGCTGTATGGTGGATTCGTCAGTCTATCCTTCAGGCTCTTGCTGAGCAGTCGCGAATTGTACGTTTACCACTAAACCAGGTAGGCTCGCTCAATAAGATTAATAAGGCATTCGCTCGCTTTGAGCAGGAGCACGAGCGTACTCCATCTGCTGAGGAGCTTGCTACAGAGTTGGAGTTGCCAAAGGAGAAGGTTACCGATACACTTCGTGTGGCTGGTCGTCATATATCTGTGGATGCACCATTTGCTGATGGCGAGGATAATAGCCTTTTGGATGTATTGGTGAATACCGACTCTCCAAATGCTGACCGAGGTCTTATCAATGAGTCACTTGCTAAGGAGGTGGAGCGAGCTCTTGAGATTCTCACTGAGCGCGAGCAGGATATCATCCGTTACTTCTTCGGTATTGGTACATCGGAGATGACTCTTGAGGAGATTGGTGAGAAGTTTGACCTTACACGTGAGCGCGTGCGTCAGATTAAGGAGAAGGCTATCCGCAAGCTCCGTCAGTCAGCACGAAGCAATACTCTAAAGTCATATCTTGGCTAATTAGAGCTTCGTGTATATAGAGAGTCTACGATTTAATAAAACAGAAACTGTCTAACCAGCGTTAGACAGTTTCTGTTTTATTAATGTGTATATACCTTGCCGAGTAGCTTCTCCTGCTTGTCGTATGCCTGACGTGATGATGTCGGATATTTCAACTTGTCGAGCTCTGCAACACTATTCTCGATATCCTTCAAAAGCATATCTGCCATATCACGTGACATGCCTTGGCGTACCACGATACGCATAACAACAATATCCTCAATATTCTTAGGCAGTGAGTATGCCGGTACCATCCATCCACTTTGCTGTAGGAGTGCTTGTAGGTCGTATAGTGTCCACTTAGCCTTCTTTTGATACTCCTCGCTTAGCGACCACACGAAGAGCGGATTTACAACCTCCTCAGAGTAGTTCTCGAAGCACTCCATAGCTCCTATACGTTGATGACAGTAGCGAGCTATCTCCATTGAGTTTTGCTGTACACGTGTGTAGCCCTCGCGTCCTAAGCGTATGAAGTTGTAATATTGACCGAGCACCTGTGCTGCAGGACGTGAGAAGTTGAGTCCTACCTGCGTAACCTCTGCACCGAGATAGTTCACCGAGAAGCTCATCTCTTCAGGGAGGTAGCTCTTGTCTCGCCAGATAACCCAGCCTAAGCCTGGATATACAAGTCCAAACTTATGTCCCGATGTAGATATTGATATAACGTTGCGTAGTCTGAAATCCCATCGCGTATCTGGACTGACAAATGGAAGAATAAAACCTCCTGATGCAGCATCGACATGAATAGGAATGTCATATCCCGTCTTTTTGTTGAACTCTTCGAGCTCGCGGTCGAGTGCCTCGATGTCGTCGTTAAGACCTGTCCATGTTACGCCCGCAATAGGCACTACGCAGATTGTATTCTCGTCACATAGCTTGATGGCATCCTTGGGCGAGAGGGTGCGCTTTTCGCGTGTTAGAGGTACTTGACGTAGTTATATCTGCCATAGCTGGCAGAACTTCTCCCCTACAACCTGCATGCCTGCGCTCATTACAAGGTTTGGCTTGGTGCAATCTTTACCTGCCTGCTGTCGACGTTTGCGCCAACGTAGCCATGCTGCAACACCTCCAAGCATGCAAGCCTCAGATGAGCCGATGCCTAAAGCTCCCGTCTTAGATTCTCCCTTTTCTGGCGTGTTCCAAAGGTTGGCGAGGATGTTGATGCATCGACTTGTCATAACTGCAACACGGGGATACTCTGTCTGGTCGATATAGTTCATCGCTATCGCCTCGTTCATCAGACGTGTAGCATACTCATCCATGTAGGTCGTTACGAATGTCGCAAGGTTGAGACGAGGCTGTGTCTGTGCATACGTTTCATCCTTAACCATGCGGTATGCAATTTCAGGTGTTGTCATCTCCTCTGGAATCGTCATAGTCGGTGCAGGACGTACCATCTCTTCTGAACCGTAGACTGCTGTTGTAGCAGTAGAGTGTTTTTCTTGTTTCATAATTTGTAATTTTAGATGTTCAAACATCCAAAAACACAAATTATGCCACAAAAAACAGCAAAAAACGGCGAAAAATGAGAAAAAATAAAAAAAATGTAAAAAAAGTTGTCGAAAAGTTTGCAGAATAAAAAAAATGGTGTACCTTTGCACCCGCAATGACAAACCAATCGGGATGTAGCGCAGTCCGGTTAGCGCACCTGCTTTGGGAGCAGGGGGTCCCAGGTTCGAATCCTGGTATCCCGACTAAGAGGAGAGAAACGAGAGTTTCTCTCTTTTTTTTGTTTATATTCGTGATGGGGTGGTAGTGCCTACCTATGGCTCACTGAAAATTTCGGTTCACTGCAAATTTCCGGTGGAGTAATAATGTAAAAAGTACTATCTTTGTGTTATGGTAAAGCGTAAAGAGAAGATAGAAGATCCATTGAAGTTGTTGTTACCAGGGGTGATCCCCAATAAGTTGTGTTGTCTCCCCAACAATCATAGAACGGAAGATATAAAAAAATAAGCGGTAATCGAAAGATTACCGCTTTGTGACTCCGCCAGGATTCAAACCTGGAACCGCTTGATCCGTAGTCAAGTACTCTATTCAGTTGAGCTACGGAGCCATTGCTTTGTGATTGCGAGTGCAAAGGTACTACAATTTTTTTAATCTCCAAATATTTTTGTAAGAAAAATATAAAAAAAACGACAGTAAAAAAACTGTCGTTTTTTTTATTGCTGTAAATCAGTGATTTACTGAATATGCTCTGCAAGAACTTTTTTCACGTTCTCGCCACGCAAATTCTTTGCTACGAGCTTACCCTCTGGTGAGAACAAGAAATTCGATGGGATAGAGCTTACGTTGTAAGCCTCGCCAGCAGCCCAAGAGCCATCCTCGCCAGTGCCCCAAACGTTAATCCAAGTCATATTGTTATCCTGGATGAACTGCTGCCAACGCTCCTCGTTGCCTGCACGGTCGAATGATACGCCATAAATCTCAAGGCCCTTAGGTGCGAACTCTGCGTAAGCCTCCACGAGGTGAGGAATCTCACCGCGGCAAGGACCACACCACGTTGCCCAGAAGTCTACCAATACCCACTTGCCGCTCTTAACGATATCCGAAAGCACTACAACGTTACCCTGGCCATCCTTAAGCTCGAGGTCGATAAGCTCTGCGCCGACCATAGTAGCCTTGAAGCTCTGGTAAGCCTTGAGGTTCTCGAAGCGAGTGTCAATCTTGTTGAATACGTCAGTTGCAACAGCCTCATCGCCACCATAACCTACGTATGTAGAGAGAAGACGGAGTGAGAGTGGGTTGTCGAGGTTAGCATACATAAAGTCGCTCATATTCTGGAGTACGGCCTGATACTTTGCCTCTGCCTCCTCCTCTGACTGAGCCTGATACATCTCGCCAATCATAGCGCTGATGCTCTCGGCATACTCAAACCACTTGTCTGTAAGAGCCGAGCCGATAGGCTTCAACGTCTCCTCCTCATACACGAAGTGAACATCGTTGCCATCAGCATAGCAGAACGAGCGAACCTCGTTATCCGCTGTCGAAACCTGGATAACGTCGCCATCAACTGTATTTACAGCTGCTGTAAACTGACCATTCTCATCTACCGCTACCTCGAAGCTATCATCCTGAGTGGTGATAGTTACAGTTGCTGGACGCTCCTCAAGAGCTGAAAGATCACCGCTAATTGTCAACGGCTTTGTTGTTGTGCCACACGCTACCATAAGCGCCGCAGCGACAAAAAATGATAATACCTTTTTCATAATCAATAGTTGTTAGTTAGTATCTCTTTACCGCCCTATTCCTTATATATAATATAGGACTACTTTTTTACTCTGTTGGGGTTTGATTCCACAAACTTCTCCCACGACGAACTACCCTTGCGCGATTTGCTGTCGCCGCCAAGACCCTTGCGCTTTGTTCCCGACGTTAGGCGTGTGAGGGTATTGGATGTCGTTAGCCAGTGGCAAAGGGCAACCGCCATACCATCCGTAGCATCGAGCTTGCGGGGATGATAGTCGGTCTTGAGCATCGTGTTAATCATCATTGCTATCTGCTCCTTTGATGCTTGTCCGCGTCCTGTTATAGCTTGCTTTATGCGTGTTGGAGCATATTCAGCGATGGATATCTCCTCAGATGCGCTGAGTACTGCGGCAATAGCAACGCCCTGTGCTCGTCCTAACTTTAGCATCGATTGTACGTTCTCTCCAAAAAAAGGCGACTCGAATGCTACCTCCGCTGGTTTATACTCCTTGGTGAGAGCTTGTACGCGCTCGAAGATATATCGTAGCTTTTGGTGAGGGTCGCTAATCTTATGTAGGTCGATATCTCCCAATAGTACAGGCTGAGGCTTGCCATCAATAATTTCGATGATGCCATAACCCATATAATTGGTACCAGGATCGATACCCATTATGCGCATTATATTTTCCACGCTGCTCCTTTGGCTACTCCTTGTTTGCTGCCTCCAATGCTGCTACGCTCTTCTCTAACTTGCGGAGCGTGTATGCCATATCTGGTAACTGGCGGAATACGGCAAACGAGCGGTGATACTGCACACCTGGCAATGCTGGATAGCCAAAGCGTATCTCGCCATCTGGAACATTCTTGTCAATACCCGACTTAGAGCCAATCTTCACCTCATTGCCCACAGTGACGTGGTCGGCGATGCCTACCTGACCTGCGATGAAGCAGTTTGAGCCTACCTTTGTAGTACCAGCGATGCCCACCTGTGCTGACATAACGGTGTTAGCACCCACCTCTACGTTGTGGCCCAACTGGATGAGGTTGTCAAGCTTCACGCCTGAGTGAATGATAGTAGCATCGGTCTTAGCGCGATCTACGCATGTGTTAGCACCAATCTCCACGTTGTCCTCAATGATAACAATACCCAACTGTGGAATCTTGGCGAATGTGCCATCCTCGCGAGGTGCGAAACCAAAGCCATCAGCACCGATAACAGCACCAGCATGGATAATACAATTCTTTCCGATTTTGCAACCCTCATAAATCTTTACTCCTGGGTATAGCTTTGTGCCTTCGCCGATAACTACGTTATCACCAATGTAGCACTGTGGGTATATCTGAACATTGTCGCCAATCTTTGCACCCTGCTCTACAACCGCAAAGTCGCCAACGTAGCAACCCTCGCCGAGTGTAGCACTCTCATTTATAGATGCCATCTTTGAGATACCCTTCTTACGTGGCTTTGTGGCATTATACATCTCCAGAAGATTGAGTACACACTCGCCAACATTTGCCACCTTAACAAGTGTTGCCTTAACTTCTTCCTTAGGCTCGAAACTCTTGTCTACAAGCACAATGCTTGCCTCTGTGGTGTAGATATACTGCTCGTATTTAGGATTTGTGAGGTATGCCAACGATCCAGCCTTACCTCCGTCGATTGATGAAACTGTAGATACCGTAGCATCTTTATTGCCCACTACTTCGCCATTTAGTGCTGCGGCAATCATCTCTGCTGTAAACTGCATAATAATGAGTTAGTTATATTATTGTTATTCGTTACTCTAAAAAATCTTCGAGCGTAATACCCTCAGGCAGTAGGGTTGTGGTATCATGACCAAACGCATGTAGTTCTCTTACTAATGAAGAGGATATGTGTTCCACCTCTGCAGGTGCAATAATCACTACTGTTCGAATATTTGGGAATATTGCTCGATTGGCATGGTCCATAGTGCGCTCATATTCGAAGTCTGTGGCATTACGAACACTTCTAATGATAGTGTCCGCACCTACGCGCTTTGCCTCATCGCCCGTAAGAGAGGTGTAGGTCGTAATCTCTACGCGCGCATCGCCCATATATACTTGCTCGATTAATCTTTTACGAGCCTCTACTGGGAGAAACCCTCTTTTTGCGGTGTTGTATCCTATGGCAATAACAACCTTATCGAAGATACGCAAAGCCTCCTCAACAACAGCTTTATGTCCACGTGTGAAAGGATCAAACGACCCTGGAAATATCGCAACTCTCTCCATACCTATATAATATATCATACAAAGGTAATAAAAAAAACTAAAAAATCGAATTCTTATCTATGAAAACTGAGCACACACATATAAGAGTGTAAAATTATTCGCTTAATAATTGGCTGATTGAATAAAAAGTATTACCTTAGCATATTATTTCAGCTATAACAATTGGATATAAACAACAATATAATCATAAACCTATAAACTATGGCTACTAAATTTTCTGGTAAAACTCGTATTGAGAGTGACCTTATTGGTGAGATGGAGGTTCCTGTAGAGGCCCTCTACGGTGTTCAGACATTGCGCGGTATTGAGAACTTCCCTATCAGCCGCTTCCACCTTTCAGACTATCCTTTGTTTATCAATGGTCTTGCAATGACTAAGTTGGGTGCTGCTGAGGCTAACCACCAGCTCGGTCTTCTTACAGACGAGCAGTTTGATGCTATCTCTAAGGCTTGTCTTGAGATTATGCAGGGTCAGCACCACGACCAGTTCCCTTGCGATATGATTCAGGGTGGTGCAGGTACTACAACAAATATGAATGCTAACGAGGTTATCGCTAACCGTGCGCTCCAGATTATGGGCCACGAGGCTGGCGAGTATCAGTACTGCTCTCCTAACGACCACGTTAACTGCTCACAGTCTACAAACGATGCTTACCCTTGCGGTATTCACCTCGGTCTTTACGCTACACATCAGGTATTTATGAAGCACTACGATGCCCTTATCGAGTCATTCGCTAAGAAGGCTAAGGAGTTCGCAAATATCCTAAAGATGGGTCGTACCCAGTTGGAGGATGCTGTGCCTATGACTCTTGGTCAGACCTTCGGTG
>JAGBUS010000099.1 GCA_017630735.1 Alistipes sp.
CCACGACCTGCGAAGAACTTGATTTTGTGGATCGCCATAATTAATTATTAAGTTAGGTTAACTTTCTTATGCAACAAAGTTAGGGCAAACTATCCGAATAAGCAACTTTTTCGCATGTTAATTTCTTAACAATTCGCAAGTGCCTCCTCGATGAACGAGATAATCTCCTCACGTCCTGTGCCTTTCTCGCTCGAAGATATGAACATCGGTGGCAACTCCTCCCACTGCTCCGAGAGGTGGGCTTTGTAGGCTTTGACGTTGCGATTTAGTTGTGCCTGAGAGAGCTTGTCTGCCTTGGTGAAGATTATGCCAAAGGGTATTCCATTTTCACCCAAAAGTTCGATGAAGCGCAGGTCTATCTTCTGCGGCTCGAGGCGTGAGTCAACAAGTACAAAGAGGAAGTGCATCTTCTCGCACTTAAGCACATAGTCGAGGATAAGCTTCGAGAACTCACCACGCGCCGTCTTCGACACACGAGCGTAGCCATAACCTGGAAGGTCGACAAGATACCAGCTGTCGTTGATAAGAAAGTGGTTTATGAGCTTTGTCTTACCAGGCGTACCCGATACTTTGGCAAGACCTTTGTTGCCCGTAAGCATATTCACAAGCGACGACTTACCGACGTTGCTTCGTCCGATGAACGCAATATCCTTAAAATCATCCTTTGGCACCTGCGACACCTTCTCGGAACTACACTTAAATTTTGCCTTTATAGTAACTGCCATACTCTCGAAATTTCCGCAAAGGTACGATAATTTATTTATATATATGTTGGAAGAATAGGAAATTTTTTATAATTTTGTAACACAAAACAGAAAAACTTAAAACCAAAATCAAATAACAATGAAAAAGCTATTCTATCTTTTGTTGTGCTTGCCATTGGCATTCGCAGCGTGTACAGAGCCTGATACTCCTGGTGTAGAGAATAAGGAGTATGACTTGAAGGTGACATCAGAAACTATCCTCAATTTCGAGGCTGAGGGTGGCAAGGGTGTTATTGCCTACACTCTCGAGGAGAAGACACGTTTCTCTCCAGTTGGACAGCCTGTTGTTGAGGCATTTTGCGAGGCTACTTGGGTTTCAGAGCTTACCGTAGCTGAGAATATCACATTCCAGGTTGCTGCTAATGAGGCAGATGCTCGTGAGACAAAGATTGTTGTTACCTATGGTGAGCAGCAGGTTGAGGTAGCTGTGAAGCAGGAGGCTAAGGCCGAGGAGCCAGTCAATGACGTAGTATTCGAGGCACAGGTACTTACAGGTGAGTATTATGGCGACTACTATACTCCTAATGCTGGTAACTACTACATCTTCTTCTCGGACTATGGCTTCGACGAGGAGGGTAGCATTCTTACAAACTCTATCTACTATCAGCTTGACCTCTATGGTGAGTTGTACGAGGGTGAGGCTGTGAATGGTTGCATTCCACTTCCAGCGGGTACATATACATTGGATGCTGACGATACTATGGCTGTTGGTACTATCGGCTACTCATACTCTTGCTATATGAAGACCAACTCTTCTGAAATAGAGGTTGAGGTTTACTTCGACGAGGCAGTATTGGTTGTTGAGGAGGATGGCTCTTGCACATTGACAGCAGTTGTTGAGGGTGTTAAGCATATCGTAACTTTCAACGGTGAGTCTTCGATTGCTGACCGCCGTGAGGTGAATACAGGTGGCGATAATGTTGAAATGGAGGCAGGTTATGCATACGCAACATACTACGGCGACCAGTATAGCCCAGGTGTTGCAGATAACTTCTACTTCTTCCTCTCGGACAAGGGTTTCGATGCTGATGGTTGGGAGTTGCCAAATGCTACATACTATCGCTTCGACCTTTTCAGCGATATTGTTAATCCTGAGGATGGTCTTGCTATTCCTTATGGTACTTACACTATTGACAACGGTTCTTCAGAGCCATTTACAATTGGCGCACAATACTCGGCATACTACATTATGGATGCAGAGGGTTGGGACTATGCTGTATCATCAGGCATCACATCTGGTACTGTTACCATCAGCGAGGATGGCGTTGTTGCTGACCTTATGATTGCTGGCGCTCACCACGTTGTGACATTCTCTGGCGATATCCTTGTGACTGACGCCTCATCAGGCGGTGGCGAAGGTGGCGGTGGCGAAGGTCCATACTCTACATTGTGGGAGGATTATCGCTGCAACTTCGACGACCACACTCTCTACTACGCATATTATAGCGACTACTACGAGGTAGGTTATATGAACTGGACATTTGCCGTTATGCCTAACGATGGCGAGGGTGATTTCGTGCAGTTTGACGTATTGGCAGGTGCTGACAGCACAACAAACTTCTTTGGTGAGTATGCTATCAATGACTCATTTGAGGCATATACCTCATATACAGGCTACATTGACTGGGATGGTTATATGGTAGGTGCGTGGTACTATACCGAGGATGGCTATACTATGGCTCCATTTGTTGATGGTACAATGTCGGTTGTGGATAATGGCGACGGCACTGTAACCGTTGAGTTCGATGTATATGACGACTGCGACAACAACATCACAGGCAGCTGGACAGGTGCGATGCTCTCTGCAGACGAGTTGTCTACACGCGCTGCCGACATTAAGAAGGCAGAGGTAAAGAGCGTTGAGGCTCCTGTAAAGAGGGCTATCGAGGTTAAGAAGCGCGATATCTCGAAGTTCTAATTTAACCATACGGTAAAGAGTGCTTAAGGACGCTTAAGCACTCTTTGCTTTTTGAATATCATAGAATGATAATGATGAAAAGATTATTTTTGGGCGTAGCAATGGTTATTGCTACGTTAGTAGGTTTTTGCTCTTGCGAGCGCGGTGGCGAGAACGTAAAGGAGAGTGGTATCATACTATATAACAGCGAGATGGAGGTTGGCGTAGATGCTGCCACACTTCGTTTCAACTACGACATTAAGAACCGCATCGAGGGCGTGGAACTCAATATTGCTTGCGCCGAGGAGTGGCTCACAATCGATAAGATTGGAGAGACCATCGTGGAGTTCTCGGTAGCGGAGAATGGTGGAGAGGAGCGTGTTGCAACGCTTAACCTTACATACGGCAACGAAAAGAACACCCTCAAAATTCGCCAGAAGGGCTACGTAGCACCATTAACGCTTACCGTAGAGAAGGCTGACGCCACATCTGTGACATTCTCTGTTGCGGCACTTGACGAGGAGATGACATGGATTGGTCAGATTGTTGGCAAGGATTGGTACGAGAGTTTCACAACTGAGGAGCTTCTCGACGAGGATATGCGCTACTACAATGGCGTTGCTAATGAGATGGGCATATCTCTTGAGGAGTATCTCTCAGGCGTTCTTAGCCGTGGCTCACACTCAAACATTCGCATGTCGGGTCTCGACCCTGAGACAGAATATGTGGTATATATCTATGGTCTCTCGTCTATCGGCGAGGTTACCACACGTGTATTCCACGCAGAGTTCGCCACAGAGGCACCTTACGAGGGTAATGATGTTACTTACGATATCAACGTGGAGGTAAATCGTGCCATTGCAACTATCACTATCACCCCATCGCACGAGGGCGTAGCATACTTTAACAACCTCATCACACGCGAGGATTTCGAGGCGTATGGTGGCGATATCAACAAGGCTGCAGATGCCGTAATTGCGAAGATTGTTGAGGACTATGCAGCGTGGGACTACACGCTTGCTGAGACCTTTGAGTACAACACCGACTACCTTGCTACGCAGTATGAGTTCGAGGCTATGGCAAACACCGAATATGTAGCATTTGCCTTTAAGTGGAACGAGAAGTGTGAGCGTCTCAGCGAGGTATCGTACGCGTGGTTTGAGATTGGTGAGATTGCACCATCGGAGAATGTAATCACCATGGATATCAGCAATGTAACGCAGTCTACATTCGACATCGTGACTACTACTACAAACCTCGATCCATACGTTATCTTCCCTATCCCTGCACAGGATATTGCTAAGATGCGTACCGACGATGCTATCTTCGAGTATATCCTCAACACCTACGGCACATCAGGCTTGGTATACTACCTCTGCGAGGGCGATGTAGAGGGTACTTTCAGTGGCTTGGAGGCAGGCACAAATTATGCCATTCTCGCCTTTGGCTACGAGGCAGGAACTCTCACAACATCTATTGTACGCGAGAATATCACAACCGCGGAGGCAGGCGATGTGGATGCATGTGTATACACCATCGAGGTTACTGACATCGACGACCGCGAGGCACATGTGAGCATCCAGCCATCTGACTTCAGTATCTTCTACTACTGGAACGTATTTGAGGCTTCGATGACCGAGGAGGAGATTAAGGAGTATATCCTCAACACCTACAACTCGGCATACTACGGCGACTATTGGGAGTTCAGCTACTATGAGTTGGCACAGGGTGGTGTTGATAGCCGCATCTCGCAACTCAAGCCTTCGACCGACTACAAGATTGTCATTATCCCTATGAATCCTAACTCGTTTGAGTATGTAGGCTCTATGCGCGAGGGTGGATTCTTCACTACCGAGGAGGCTATCATCGCCGATATCAAGATTACCGCAGGCTTCGATGCCTACTACGATGGCGACGAGGTATATGCCCTTGAGCCACAGTATTGCAGTTCATGGAAGGGCTGGGTTGTAGTGCCTATGAGCGTTGATATCGAAGGCGAGTACAGCAGTTACCTCTACACTATGTTCTCATACGTTGAGGGTCTTGAGAACCCAGAGCTATACTCCGACGACCTTCTTATCGACAACCTCTACAACGTGGGTGCCTACTGGTCGCCAGCCTACTTCCGTGGCGAGTGGGACAAGACCATTATGATTGCTGCCGTGGCATTCGACTACGACGGCAACCCATCGCCTGTATACCGCAGCGTTCACACCTTCACACGCGACGGAGCAAGCGATGCCCAGGAGTTTGTAGACTACTATATGGGCACTATTACAACCTACTGTGCAAAGAGTAATCCTGAGCTTAATATCGCTCCGTTAGCAAATAAGACTCAGCCTGTGCGTAACACCACTAAGCAGCAGCGCAAGGTAGAGTTTATTCGATAAGAGCTCTATAATTCTATCGCTGGGTAGTTATGGGATTTTCCATAGCTACCCTATTTTTTATCAAAATGTTTCACTATCTTTGTAGCGTAAAATTAAAATTAGATTATTATGAACAAGGTAGCGGAAAACCCTTTCAAAAACCGAACAAGCGGCACTATGCCGCTTATCGTCGTGACGGCACTCTTTGTCACGCTCTATTTAGTCTCCAATGTTATGGCTGTTAAGGTCATAGGACTATTCGATTTTTTCTACTTCGACGCAGGTACTATAACCTTTCCATTTGCATACATGCTTGGCGATGTGCTTACTGAAATATGGGGTTATCGCACCGCACGTAATGTTATTTGGATTACTCTTGTATGCAACATTTTAATGGTAATTTGTACACAGGTAGGCGTATGGTTGCCATCACCCGACTACTTAGATACTACTGCCGAATCATATAATACCATCTTTAGCTACGTTCCACGTATTGTCATTGGATCATTAGTCGGCTTCTTGTTGGGCGAGCTATCCAACGCGTGGCTTATGGAGCGAATAAAGAGAGCTACAAAGGGGCAATTCCTATGGGTGCGTACGATAGGTAGCTCAATGGTAGGTTATCTGTTTGACACTATTCCTTTTGTTCTTATAGCCTTTGTTGGTACACTAACTGTGCGCGACCTACTTATGATGATAGCCTTCCAATATGTTATGAAGCTTGGCATCGAGGTGCTCTTCGGAACGCCTATGGCTTATGCTACTATTGCATGGCTAAAACGTACGGTATTTAAACAATCTGATAGCGATGAATAGATACTCGCTGATTCATACAAAGATGCCACGCGAGTTTGTGCTACTGCAAGGTCGTGGCTGTCGTTGGCGCAAGTGTACCTTCTGCGACTATCATTCCGATAGCAGCGATAATCCTTACGAGGTTAATCGCGAGGTACTCCAGCGTGTTACAGGAGAGTATGGCGTTCTCGACATTATAAACTCAGGCTCGGCAATGGAGTTTGATAACGAGACAATTGAACTTATAAAGCAAGTTGTAAGGGAGAAGAAGATAGATACTATATGGTTTGAAGCACACTATATGTATCGCCATAAGTTGGAGGAGTTTGCATCGCAGTTTGCCCCTGCAAAGGTAAAATTCCGATGCGGCATTGAGAGCTTCAACCCTAAGTTACGTAATAGCTGGAATAAGGGTATACCAGAGGATGTAACGCCCGAAGATATTGCAAAATATTTCAGTGGTGTATGCCTTTTATGTTGCACTGAGGGCGACAGCCGTCAACGAATTATTGATGATATAGCCACCGCACAACAATATTTTGAGTATTTCAGCATTAACCTCTTCTGCAACAACAGCACCGCGGTGCGCCGTGACGAGGAGCTTGCCAAGTGGTTTTTGCAGGATGTATACCCTCAATTCAAGGACACTGAGGGCGTAGAGATACTTATCGAAAATACCGATCTTAATGTAGGATAGGAATATATTTTATATGCAGTGCTGTATTCAACAAACATTTCCTATCTTTGCATAATACTTAGGATATTAAATAATAATTTATTTACGATATGTATATGAATAAAGATTATGCCTACCTCGCCCCCGAAGTTGAGATTGTTGAGGTAAACGTAGAGTATGGCTTTGCCAACTCAATTGAGGATCCAGTGGAAAGCCCTGAGCAGGATTGGTAATGAAAATAATTATATCATGAAGATATTTTTGATTTCCGCACTTACTGTCATAATGTTTGCGGCGTGCTCAAAGGATGCTATCAACGAGCAGCAGAGTATACAGAACATCGTTGACAAGACTCCCGAAACCCTTGTCGTAGGCTTTGAGGATGACATGACACGCATCCAACTTAACGAAGATAGAAGGACCATCTGGACAAAGAGCGATTGTGTGTCGGTATTCTACCGCTCGGATGCTAACCAGAAGTGGCAGTATAATGGTGAGACAGGTCTACGCACCGGTGAGCTTGAGTGTGTTGATAGCGGTGTAGAGACTATAAAGACCTCGCGCATAATCATTGCATATCCGTACAATGAGAATTATGGATTTGATTCGGCAACTTATAGCGTTGCAACGTCAATGCCTGCTACTCAGACCTATATGGAGGATAGCTTCGGCCTGGATGGTAATATAATGGTGTCGTCGAGCGAGTCCGACCAATTTACACTGAAGAGTGTGTATGGATGGGTTAAGTTGCAGCTTACGGGCAATGGAGAGAGGGTGAAGTCTATTTCATTGTGCGGTAATGACGGTGAGCAGGTGGCTGGAGATGTTGTTATCAACACTTCGGATGCTAGGATAACGTTGGCTGCCGATGGTGATAAGTCGGATGCTACGATATTTACAGAGGTTACACTCGACTGTGGCGAGGGTGTAGAGCTCGGCGCAGAGGCTACAGCGTTCTATATTGCACTGCCTCCGCAGACCTATGCAAATGGTATTACTGTGAATATCAAAGCTGTTGATGGCTCTACAATGACCAAATCTACTGGTAAGGAGCTTGTTATCGAGCGCAATCACATACAGCCGATGAAGGCGTTTGTTTATGAAGGCATTAGACCTCAGCCCAATACCGAGATTTGGTATACTAATGGCAGTACAACGACAGCGACTACTCCCTATCACACTGATGGATTTGGAGATGCGACTATCGTATCAAATACTTATGATGAAGATGATGAGCATTGGATAATCGCTTTTGATAGAGAGGTTACAACAATTGACATGTGGACTTTTTATGGTTGCAATATGACAAGTGTCACTCTTCCTTGTGGTATTATCTCTATTGGAACAAGAGCATTTTATAGTAGTGCTATTACAACTGTTTTAATTCCTGAAAGTGTGGCAGATATTGGCTCTGAAGCATTCTCTTATTGTGGAAATCTGAAGCATGTTTATTGTAAACCAATAACACCTCCTACGTTGGGAAATGTTGGTTCTCAGATGTTTTATAGAAATGATCCTGAACTTAAGATCTATGTTCAAGCATCGGATGATGATAGTATTCTGAATGCGTATAAGGGAACTTGGTCTTGGCGTAACTATAAGAATTACATCTTCGAGGAGGAGTAATCGCGGGGCGTAGTTGCCTAAAAAGTTTAGCGCGGGTATCACAAAGGTACTCGCGCTAAAGCATTAATAACCTTAATGTATAACCCCGAAATAAAACGATAGCTACGACTTAGTTTTTTTGTGAATTATTTTCTATCTTTGCATAGCATTTCCGGCACATATTTAATAACATATTTTCGATATGAAGACAACTAAGAATTATACTTACATCGCACCTGAGGTTGAGATTGTTGAGGTAAACGTAGAGTATGGCTTTGCCAACTCAATTGAGGACCCTGTGGAAAACCCTGAGCAGGATTGGTAATTAACACAAACAAAACAATTAAATATGAAGAGATTATTACTTTTTGCAGTCGTAGCAACGCTGTTTGCAGCCTGCACACAGGATATTGTCGTGGATGTCACAAATCCAACCATTGCCGATAATACTCCTGAAACCCTTGTTGTTGGCTTTGAGAACGACGATACCCGTATCCAGCTCAACGAGGCACAGAAGACTGTCTGGACTAATGGCGACCTTGTGTCGGTTTTCTACCGTTCAGATGCTAACCAGAAGTGGCAGTACACAGGCGAGACTGGCGCACGCACAGCGGAGCTTACACGTGTTGATGCTGGCGAGGCTACCAAGGAAACGCAGAGAGTTGTCGTAGTATATCCTTACAACGCTAACTACTACTTCAACACTGAAACCTATAATGTACAAGCCTCACTTCCTGCCACACAGACCTACCTTGAGGATAGCTACGGTTTGAATGGCAATATTATGATTTCTCAGAGCGAGTACAACCAATTCTCGCTTAAGAGCGTATGTGGCTGGCTTAAGTTGCAGCTTACAGGCGATGGCGAGAAGGTTAAGTCGATTACCTTGCGAGGTAACAATGGCGAGCAGGTTGCGGGCGAGTTGTATATCAACTCGGCTGATGCTACATCGATTCTTGCCTCGGATAGCGGTGCCTCGGACGACGATAGCGAGGCTGGCGGCTCACTTATTTTCGAAGACACCATCCTTACCGAGGTTACTCTCAACTGCGGCACGGGCGTAGAGCTCGGTGCAGAGGCTACAGCGTTTTATATCGCGCTTCCTTCGCAGACATTTGAGAATGGTTTTACAGTAGAGATTGAGGCTATGGATGGACACATTATGGCCAAGTCAACTGATAAGACCCTCACCATCGAGCGCAACCATATCCAGCCGATGACGGCGTTTGACTTCGCGCCTTCGTATCCGTTATCAAACGAGATATTCTATACGGCCAGCGAGCAGGTTACGCCCACCAATCCCGAGGCCTTTGGCACAACGTTTATCTCGAGCAGTTGGGATGCCGAGACGGGAACAGGAGTGATGCTCTTCGAGGACGAACTAACCTACATCGGCGATTACGCCTTTGAGGGTAACGCAGCCCTACTCTCGGTTCTGCTCCCCAATAGCGTTACCGAGCTACGCAATTGTTGCTTCAGATATTGCAGCAACCTGACAAAGGCCGTAATTCCAGGCGAAATCACAGACTTCCACTCTGCGAGCTTTGAGCAATGCCACGCCCTGGTCACAATCAACTGCAGGTACTCTACCTCGGATCTTCGTCACGTCGTAATGAATAACATCTACTTGGCATATGCCCCCGCAGGTGCTGAGGATTGCGTCATCCCCGACGGAGTAAAGCATGTTGAGTCATATGTATTCAGAGGCTCGAATATCGCGAGTGTCGTAATCCCTGCGAGTGTCAATAAAATTGGAGAACAGGCGTTCTTGAAAAGTGCGAATCTGATGGCCGTCTATTGCAAGCCTACAACACCGCCAGCTATTAACGCAAGCCTTAACGGTGGCATATTTGATGGCAACGCCTCGGGTCGTAAGATCTACGTACCTAAGGAGTCGGTATGGGCATACAAGACGGCTGAGCACTGGAGCGATTATGCCGATGCTATCGTCGGCTACGACTTTGAGAATGGTGAGATTGTAGAAGTGCAGCCAAACAACGAGATTTGGTACACCGCTACCGTAAGGGTTGAGCCTAACAAAACCGATGCCTTCGGTGCAACGTATGTATCAAATGAGTGGGATAGCGAAACTGGTAAGGGTGTTATTACCTTTGAGGGTGAAGTAACAATGATTGGAGATAGATCATTCGATAGTTGCAGCAAACTCACAAGTGTAACTATTCCAAATGGCGTAAAAACGATTGGAGAGTATGCATTCGCTGGTTGCGAAAGCCTTACAAGTGTTACTATTCCCGATAGCGTAACAACGATTGGATATTGTGCATTCATTTATTGCCGCGGTCTTAAAGAGTTTAAGGGTAAATTTGCTGCTGATGGTGGTCGTTGTTTGATTATAGATGGTGTACTAAATGCTTTTGCTATTGATTGTGGTGTTACCCAATATATTATCCCCGATAGCGTAACAACGATTAAAGGTAGTGCATTCGAAGATTGCGACAGCCTTACAAGTGTGACGATTCCCGATAGCGTAACGACAATTGGAGATCACGTATTCTATGATTGTAGTAGTCTTAAAACAGTATACTGTATGCCTACAACACCTCCAAATGCAGCACCCGCCATGTTCGAAGGTAATGCTTCTGGACGCAAGATATATGTTCCTATTGGCAGTGGAAATGCTTATAAGTATGCTTCCTCTTGGATTGCATATAAAGAATGCATCTTTGAGGATGCGTCATTGTAAAATGTAGTTGATCCAAAAATGTAGCGCGAGTATCATAAAGGTACTCGCGCTATTTTTGTGTAATCATAGGGCGTCTCCCAACGGCATCCTGCGTTCCAGAAACAAATTCTGTAAAAACTACTAACCCAAGGGTTGTATAACTTTAATGATACACTTATAAATAATCACTAGCTATCTTTTGTTTATTGCTGATTATTTCATATATTTGTACAAACTATATAATTATCTTTATGAAAAAAGTAATGCAGCCAATAAATATCTACCTCGCACCTGAAATAGACATACTCACCATTGCTGTCGAGGAAGGATTCAGTGGTAGTAGTGGCCAACTCCCAGAATATGAAGAGGATGATGATGTGATAATAATTGGATAAAATATAAAATACGTATGAAAAGAGTATTATGGGTGGTGGCTGCAATAGTTGCATTCATCACATCGTGTGCGAAAAACAATGAGTCTGCAGATTTTCTTGTTGCACCATCTGAAGACTTTACAGCTATTTTGGGCGGCGATACACGTACAACGCTTGACGGTACTTCTGTCAAGTGGTGTGAGGATGACTTGCTTACAGTCTTCACAAAAACATCTCACAACCGCAAGTACGAAATTAGCGAGTTGAGCGATGATCGTAGCTCTGCGACCTTTAGCTATGTTAGCTATACTGGTGTAGACAATACGCCCGTCACAGCAAACTATGCTCTCTACCCCTACGATGCCGAAGCAACCATCAGTGGTAATGTTATCACAACCACCATCGCTACAGAGCAGAGCTATGTTAAGAATAGCACTAATCTCTCGTATGCACTTATGGTAGCCAAGAGTGACAACACTACCTTTACATTTGGTAATGCTGGTGCGCTAATACGCTTCAACATATCAAAGATTGTCCCCGATAGCTTTACATTGCAGTCTATCACCCTCACATCGACTGCCAATAAGCTCTCTGGCGAGGTTACTATCGATACATATGCTGATTGCAGAGCTGTTGTATCTTCTACGGGTAGTAATAGTGTGACCCTTGCTAATATTGACACCGCTATCCCTGATGCTGGTCTATCATTCTATGTGGCGCTACCTGCAACAACCTTTGAGGCAGATGATCTCACTGCAACCATTACATTCAAGGAGGGAGTTAAGGAATTTGTACTTCCAGCCTTTGAACTTACACAGGGTAAGATAAAGACTATTTCATATTCTATCTCTGATGCAGATGACTTTACGGGTAATATTCCAGGCGAGGGAGAAGAAGATGATGAACCTGTTAATGAACCAAAACCTGCCAATAATGAGATTTGGTATACTACAACATCTGCAACTACAGTAAATGGAGTAGATCCAACTTACATAAATTTTGGAGCAACTATAATATCTAATACATATAATGAGGAAAATCAATGTTTTATAATAAAATTTGATAGCGATATAAAATATATCGGATATAAAGCTTTTTACGATTGCGACACACTTACTAGTATAACCCTGCCAGATAGTGTTACAAGTATTGGTCAACAGGCTTTCTGTTCATGTAGTAGCCTTAAAAGTGTTAATATTCCAGATAGTATAACTTCAATTGAGGCTGGAACATTTTTGGGTTGTGCTTTACAAAGTATCTCTATACCTAATAACGTGACAACTATCGGAGCAGAGGCATTTCAAAGTTGCAGCCCACTCAAAAGTGTGACTATCCCAGATAGTGTAACTGAGATTAGTGATAATGCATTTTGTAATTGCAAAAACATTACAAGTGTAAATATTGGTGAAAATGTAAAAAAGATGGGTAAAAGAGTTTTTTTAGATTGCTCCTCTCTTAAAACAATTAATTGTAGGTCTATAATTCCATCATCATTAGGTGAATATGTATTCTATAATAGCAAATATAATCCGAATACTGGAAAAACTACATATTCTCTCATTGGCTGTAATATATATGTTCCTGCATCTGATGATGATAGTGTTATAGATGCGTATAAGACAGCTGAAGGTTGGAGTAGCTACAAGAGTTACATCTTTGAAAATGAGTAATCGCGGGGCGTAATTGCCTAAAAAGTTTAGCGCGGGTATCACAAAGGTACTCGCGCTATTTTTGTGTAATCATAGGGCGTCTCCCAACGGCATCCTGCGTTCCAGAAACAAATTCCATATACTACAATTGCGAAGCACCTCTTTTAAACTACTAACTCTCCTTAAGGTTTGAGCAGAGCAAGAGGAGGTGTGATGGTTTGGTGACGACGAATGCGTAGGCTGTGGGGTATCGTGCTGTGGGAGCTTGCTCACAAATAGCGACGATGCTTCACAGCCTAAATGTTGCATAGCAACGAACCAAACTATCATACATGGCTCGCAGACAACTCTGCCACGCCGTGGGAGCAGTCATAGTTTTTACAGAAATAAAAAACAGCAGGGAGGCGTCTCCCGACGGCTCCCTGTGTTCCAGAAACAAATTCTGTAAAAACTACTAACCCAAACTTAAATAAATGAAGAAACCTAACTACGTTGTCTCGTTGCCAACGTAGCTGTTAGTTTAACTTGCAAAACCTATACCATAAACGCGGCGCAAAGTGATATTATTGCACTAATTCTTCATTTTTTACGCTATTGGTCGTTTTTCATCACTATCACGCAAAAAGATAAAACAAACGAGGGTCACACAACAGTTGTTGTGCAGCCCTCGCATGTAATATTATCGTTGTATACTACTCCTTACTACCAAATTCTGCTATAGCATCAACCTCGGCAACAACGAAGTTGCTACCGCCGATAAATATAGTATCTGTAGCGAGAGCCAAGCAACGTGCGCGAGCCACAGCCTCCCATACTGTAGGCTGGCACTCATAATCAAGACCAAGCTCATCTGCCATAGCCGCGATATCCTCAATAGCGCGAGCGCGGTCGATGCTTGCCTTAGTAAAGATATAGTGTGCTCTCTTAGGAAGCAATAGCATAATCTTACCAAGATCCTTCTCCTTAGCAAATCCCATGACTGCGAAGATACGGTCAGTCTCCAAGGCGTCAAGCTGTGCAGCGACAAAGCGCATGCCATCGGCATTATGTCCTGTATCGCATACAGTATATGGCTCATTAGCAATTACCTGCCAGCGACCCATAAGACCTGTATTTGCTGCAGCGCGCGCGATACCCTCTCGGAAGGCACGGCGCGAAATAGTTAGCGGTGTCTGCTCAGCAAGAAGATCTGCGGCAGCACATGCTGTGATGATATTATGTCGCTGATAGTCGCCCAAAAGGTCGATATCAAGCTCAAAAGTGCGATTATCACGTGTTCTAAGCACGCTGAAATGCTGGTTAAGGTCATCGAAATGCTCAACACCATTAAGTACAAACTCCTTCTCAGCATAGACAACCTTAGAGTGCAACTCCTCGGCACGCTGCTCAAAGACGCGGTTATACTCCTCGCTCGCCTGACCAATAACCACAGGAATACTCTTTTTAATGATACCTGCCTTCTCCGAAGCGATCTTTTCGATAGTATCTCCAAGGAACTCGGTATGCTCCATACCAATATTTGTTACCACGCTAAGGAGAGGGGTAATAAGGTTTGTTGCATCGAGGCGACCACCGAGACCTGTCTCGATAACTGCTACCTCAACATCGCTCTGGTCGAAGTAGTCGAAAGCCATGGCAGCTGTCATCTCGAAGAACGATAGGTCGAGCTCCTGCATCTTTTCGCGATGCTTATCCACAAAATTCACTACTCTCTGCTTAGGTATCATCTCACCATCAACGCGTATACGCTCGCGGAAATCTACGAGGTGTGGCGAGGTGAATAGTCCTGTGCGATAGCCTGCCTCGCGTAGTACGGATGCAAGGATATGTGATACAGAGCCTTTGCCATTAGTTCCTGCAACATGAATAGTGTAGTAGTTGCGCTGAGGGTTGCCCAAGTGCTGACAAAAGGCTGCAATACGCTCTAATCCCGGCTTATAAGCATCGCCGCCAACACGCTGGAACGATGGCATCGCCGTAAATAGAAAATCGAGTGTCTGTGTATAGTTCATAGTAAATATTAATATGATTTATGAGGTTCTAATCATTAGTCAACCAGATGGTTGCGCTTACGTGTACGATAGGCAATATAATAGAGCAACGACAATACCGCAATATAAGTTGCAATACGTGCTATCCAGTCACCATAGAGAGTATATATGGTCTTCTCGGTACGAAGCTCCAACTCCTCAGTTAGCACACCCTCATCATCCCAAAGAAGACGCTCGCCTATAGTCTCTCCTGTAGGCGAAATAAATCCTGAAATACCTGTATTTGCTGAGCGAGCAATAGCTCGACGTGTCTCTATAGCGCGTAGGCGACAAAAATCGAAGAGACGCTTATGTCCTGGTGTATTACCCCACCATCCATCATTCGAAACAATTGCCATAACCTCGGCACCCTCGCGCGCAAAGCCTGAGAAATAACCGCCATAGATACCCTCATAACATATTGAAGGTCCTATCTTCACACCGCTATTGGTAAATAGAGTATGTTCTCTACCCCATCCGAGCTGTCCTGAGACACCTCCCAAGTCCACCTCGAATGTATCGAAAAAGCTCTTCAAAGGCACCGCCTCAACACCAATAACGAGCTTACCCTTATGATAGATGCTCTCGGTCTGACCATCGCTATTTATCAGGAGCGCAGAGTTAAACTGGTCGTACCAGCCATAACCCTCATAGTAATGCGCCGTATCTGTAGCCTTAGCCTCACCATAGCGGATTCGTGTTGATGCACCAGTTATCAACTTTGTATTTGGATGGCTATCACCCTGGATATATTGCAATATAGACGCATAATATGGAAGGCTACTCTCCTCCACCGAGCCTATTCGAGGGAAGTAGGCGAGTGCCGACTCAGGCATAATAACAAACGTTGAACTCGCAGGCACCTCAGACATAAGCTCCACAACATCCTCCGTAGGGTCCATCTTACCCGCCGTGATACGCTCATCCTCGTAGCAAGGCACATTAGGCTGTATTACACTAATTTGCGTTGTTCGTCCCGAAGGAGTATAACACATTAAGAGAACGGCAGATACAACTATCGGAACAAATACGATTAATGCAGCACGCACCTTTGCCTCCGTTGTGCGAGAGCGTAGTATCTCAAATATTGCGACATTGGATGCCAACACCCACAACGTACCGCCGAAGATACCTGTATACTCATACCACTGCACTGCCCACGTATCATTTGAGAAGCCATGACCGAGAAGCAACCATGGGAATGTCATTACATCTGCTGAGTTATATGCCCACTCTGTTGCGAGCCATATCGACACGAGAAGTGTATATGCCAATGCGCGAGGTGCTCGTTTTGATGTATAATGATACGCCATCAAGGCACATAGGTTATAGAACGTTCCTACAATACCTGCTGTAATCGGTCCTATTGGCGTTGCTATCCACACCCACCATATAGTTGCGGCACTCCATAATAGGAATGTCAATGCTCCCCATCCACACATACGCCACCAATCGCGCGTTGAGTCAGATAGATTTTCACTTATAATCATCAGTGGCACAAGAGCAAAAAGGAGTGTTAGACCTGTTGCGCCAAGCCATCCTATACTAAGCAATACTACAGATAGTAGTACAAGTAGAAAGCGGTGAAGTGTTGAGTTCTGTTTCATCCCCATAAACTAATATGTTGCAAAATTAGTAAACATTCGATAAAAAGCAATTTCATTAGCATATATTCTCGACATATTATTTGAAATATAGAACAACAATATAGCTCTCTAATTTGGAGTATGGATATATTTTACATATCTTTGTATATTAATTGTAAGAACTTTGGCTTTTTCGAAATGGGGCGAAAAAAGAATATACATTGCGACTTAGTTTGGTATAAGCGTATAGTTTTTGAGATCCTATGGGACACATGCTATATCTTTGGTCTTATGCCACGATGGTTTCGCTATGGTATAATGCACTCATTCTTTACAGCTATTCTACGCTTGTTAGGTTATCGAAAGCGTGTTATCCTTGAAAATCTCCGTAAATCATTCCCTGAGAAGAGCGAGAGCGAGATAAAGCATATAATGCGCGAATATTATCGCACGCTCTCTGAAGTTATTGTCACAACAATATCTCTTGCCGCCGCTACACCTGAACGCTTTGGCGATGCTATAGAGTGGGTGGAGCCAGAGCAGCATATTGAGAAAAACAAGGGGCGCGACTGGATAGCTATGGCATCACACTATGGATGCTGGGAGTACTACCCTCTGTGGTGCTGGCAAGATAAGTTAGGATACTTTATGGCGGTGTATCACCCATTGAAGAGCGATATATTCGAGCACTTCTACCGCCGTTTGCGTAGCTTCGAGCCAAGTGTTGCCGTCGTGCCAATGAAAGAGACTGTTCGTCACTATATTAAGCATAGAAGTAGCGAGCACACCACAGTCTTAGGTCTTATTTCCGATCAAAGTCCTCGACTCACGGCAGAGAGCCAATGGATAGACTTTCTAAACCAGAAAACGATATTCATCGAGGGTAGCGAACGCTTAGCAATGAAGTTCAAGATACCAGTATATTTTGTAGTTACCGAACGAATTTGCTTGGGACGCTACAGAATTAGTTTTATCGAGATATATGATGGCAAGGAGCCGATAAAGGAGGGCGATATCACAAGACGTTATGCCGAAGAGTTGGAAAAGATGATACGCCGTACTCCAGAGCTGTGGATGTGGTCGCACAAAAGGTGGAAGCATACGCCTGAAAAACAGGCTGCAAAATTTGGAGCCTCCACACTTAAATAGCATCCCAGAACGTTCTATGCATAGATAAAGTAAATGAAGAGAAAATTTTTGAGCTATGGATATTGTTATAACCTACGTTGATGGTCTTGATCCCGTGTGGCAGAAGTCATACGAGCAGTACACCAATACACCTATTCTTGAGAAGCGTTTTCGCGATTGGGGTACGCTAAAGTATCTATTTCGTGGCATCGAGAAAAATATGCCATTCATACGCAAGGTACACCTCGTAGTATCTGGAGAGTCACAGGTTCCACAGTGGATAAACCGCAATGAGGTGGATGTTGTGCTACATAGCGATATCATACCTCAGGAATACCTCCCTACGTTCAATTGCAACCCTATTGAGATGCATTTGCATCGTATTAAGGACCTTGACGAGGAGTTCCTATACTTCAATGACGACATGTTCCCAATGAAGGAGTGCAAGCCTACGGATTTCTTCCGTAATGGCAAGGGTGTAATACGAGTGAGCTACCATGTGCTTGCATTAGATATGTTCAAGCAGATATGTCGCAACTCGACACGTGCTGCTCGCGAGGCTCTTGGTCTTCGTCCTACATTCTACTTTATGCGTCCTCAACATATCTGCTCGCCAATGTTTAAGAGCGAGTGCGAGGAGCTATACAACAAGGTAGAGCCTGCAATACGTAAGTCCATATCAAGAGTACGCACTGGAGAGAACCTCAACCAATATCTCTTCCTTGATTATATGTATCTCAAGGGAAAGATTATCAATGAGCGAATCTCGAAGAAGCACTTCTCAGTAGGTGTTGTATCGGCAAATAAGCTACGTAAGTTCGTCACACGACCAACACATAAGATGGCTTGCATCAACGATGTGCAGCTAACCGAGGAGCGATATGTAGAGTTACGCAAGGTATTACTCGACTCATTTGATGAGCTATTGCCAAACAAATCAAAGTTCGAGATATAATGTCGCAGTACAAATACAACATATCTCTTATTAGTGCTATATATGGCGTAGAACGTTATATCGAGAAGTTCGCAGATAGTGTTCTTTCGCAGAGCTATGACAACATTGAGTTCATCTTCGTGAATGATGGCACAAAAGATTGCTCGATGGAGATACTTAACGATTTAATAGATCGTAAATATGCTCATCTTAAGGAGCATATAGTAATCATTAATCAACAGAACATGGGACTTCCTGCAGCACGTCGTACAGGTATTACACGTGCTACGGGAGAGTATGTTCTTTTTGCTGATTCAGACGACTGGCTGGAGACTAATGCTGTAGAGAAAATCATGGCAAAAGCTCATGCGACGAATGCCGACATCGTATATTTCGACATAGTAAAGGAGTATGGTCATAAGCAGAGCATCAAGCGTGAGCGAGAGTATACCGCAGCAACACGTGAATTGTGGATAGAAAATATATTTAACTACCGTTCACACGGCTACACCGTCACCAAATGCTTCCGCCGAAGTCTATATACGGATAATGTCGTTTATACCCCTAAATTGGGCATGCACGAGGATATATATCTTATGTCACAGATTATATATCACGCGCGTAGCATCGTACACCTACCAGAGGTATTGTACCACTATCGTAAGGACAATGAGAATGCTATGTGCGCTGCAGACCGCAACAAACGCCATATAGCGTCATCACGCAATCTTCTTGACCTCTATTACAACTATCGTGATAATCTCGATAATAGCCCAATAAAAGAGGTATACGGAGGCATTGTACTGCGAGCTGGCTGGCACGCACTAATCCATAAGATAGATCTCTATAGCGAGTTCCCGTGGCTGAAAGAGGCAATAAAGGGCGCGCGTATATCAACACGCTATCGCACGCCGATACTATTTCAGATTATAGTTAAGGTATATACAACCATATTTAAATAACAAATGGTCACTTTTGAAGTGACCATTTATTATTTGGATTTTTTCGCTGTTAGTAGACCAACTCAAGGTCATCTACAAGCATAAGACTCTGGGTAGAGCCTGTGAAGTAGTCACCAAAGCGTGATCCTGTAAAGACTATAATAATGTGTGTAGGCACAACAGATGTAGTGATATACTCCAAAGGTAAAGTAAACTCCACCCAACCATCTGTGCTCTCAGTAAGAATCATCTCACCTACGCCGATGACATTCTTGCCACTCTTATTAAAGAACGTGCTCTCATCCTTGGTATTAACAACAACAGGGCAATCTGTGCTACCGCCATACTCCTCAGCTGTCCAATTACCAACGGCAATCATTATCTGACCCTCATCATTATCGCCTTTCTGCAACTCAGGGCGCGCCGTAGGAGTCTTGCCATACTCATCGATAACACCACAATTATACTTATACCAACCACGAAGAGCTACAGGGCGTGCAGTACATGGGCGACCAAAGTTAACAAGACCATCCATACCTACCAAGCCACCAAACTCTCCGAGGAAGAGGTTACCCGCAGCAAACTTACCAAGACCCATGATTGCAGCCTTCTTAGACTGTAGAGACGCAGCATAGCTACCCTCAGAGCCTGGACGAACATCGCTAACTGGCACAGTAAGTGTAGTGCTTGCCAACGCTGCACCATCATTACCTGTGCCCCAGAATGGCACACCGCCCTCTGCATAAGGATAGACAACATTATTATTTGTTGACCACTCCTCAAGTCCTGAATTTGGCAATGCCCATACATCCTCTGTAGTTACCTTAACAACCTCCGTAAAGCTATCGTTAGAGAATGCAACAACCTCATACTCTGTAAGTGTATCAAGCTCGTCCACACAAGCCGAGAAGCTACCGCCATTATTCTTTACATCCTCAACAGCGATCCACTCCTCTGCACCTGCCTTACGATACTTAAATCCACGTTCTGCGCCGTCACGACCCTCAGCATAGAGCCATATACGCTTTGCCCACGCATCAACACCTTTGAACTCCACCTCAACATCAGTAGGTATTACACGCAAAGTCCAAATTTCCTCAATATCATCGTGATAGGTGATTGTTATGTTACGCGCTGTATCATCAAAATCAGTAAGTGTCAACGGATCTACAGAGTAGGTGGTAATATCCTTTGGACCGAGCTTAATGTCTGTGATTACAACATTCTTAAGGTCATGGTCCATAGGAACATAAGCAGTAGCAATGTAGTGCTTAGAGTCAATCTCCGACTCACCAATCTGTCCGTCAACCTTGAAATATCGTTCGATGTTCTGTGTAGCCAATATTGTCCACTCCCACGATTGATACTTGGTTAATTCGACATATAGCGGTGTACGAAGATCGAACGTACCAGGGAAATTAACAGATGAGCGCGCGCCATCAGTGAATTGAACATTTGTAATCTTAACATTACGAATGTCGGTAGTCTCTTCAAGCGACAACAACACCTTACGTGATGTGTTATCGATGGTTACTGGCGATGTTAAACCCTCTGCCTCCAACGACATAATATCAAGTTTCACCACAGGATATGGGACATCATTATTAATACATCCCACCATAGCAACAAGCATCATGATGCCCGAAGCCATATATACTAAACCCCTACGCATAATATGGTTAATTCTTCTTTTTATTCCACAAATGAGCAACTACACCTATTTGTATATCAGCCACATTAAACTTGAACTTAAGTGCAGAGTGATCGCGACGACCAGTCTCCACACCTACAGCGTCGAATTGACGGATGTTATTATAGTATAGACCTCCAATACCTACAGTGACCGTAACACATACCTCTGGGAATACATACACCGCAAGACCTGGGTTGAAGTTAAGTCGAGCAGCAAAATTCTTATTTATAGACTGGCTACGATCATCGCCTGCACCTACATATAGCGACGTTGTTCCGGTCTTAACCTGCACCTCAGACTCAAGGATGGCACCAATAATACCACGACGGTCCAAACCGATATAGTTTCTGTGGAATAGCGACCATGCATAGCTCTCACTCTTAACTCCAATATCTGCAATTGAGAACGAAAGGTCTGCTGCTGAGCCAAGATTTAGTGCAACATTTCCTAAGTCACCCTGCAAGAACTCATAGCCGAAACGAAGACCTACAGAACGGTTATCTTTATAGGCATAAGCGATATAAGGCATTACAGCTGCACGTCGTAGTCCCAAGTTAATGTCATCAAACACCAACATGAGATCGCTATCTGAAACATCAAGTGTTCCATACGATGCAGCAATACCAAGCATAACCTCGCCCTTGTAGACAAACTTGTTAAGATCGATATTACGGTCAATACGTCGTGTTGTAGGTAAGAAATGACTCTTTTTTCTAGGCACACTTACAGTTTCCTTTGTCCCCCTCTGCAAAGTATCAGCAACGACTTGCTGAGCGTTGGCTGTCGTTAAACAAAACGTTACAGCCACAATAAATATAAATAATCTCTTCATTATGCTGTAAGTTTATAAGTAGAACGACACTCCAAAACCGATAGAGAGAAGGTTAACCTTGAAGTTCATATTGCTCGATGTGGTCTTTCCTGTCTCAATCTGATTTTTAACCTGCTTAACACTCTCATAGCCAATGCCAAATACACCTATAGATAGCTCAAGAGCGGTGTTATTTGTAACAAAGGCAACAATACCTGGCTGCAATGCTATAGAGCCACCAAGCGATTCACTAAACGTGCCTCGATAACTTGGATAGTGCTCAACCATACCCTCATCAGTAACAATCTTAGATTGTGAGCCAACGAAATTAAGCTGCACCTCAGCAAAGATAGCAAAACGATTACTCTGTCCAAGAGGAATATATGGTCGCCAAAATATAGTACCGGTATAAGAGTGTTTCAACTGATGACAATAATCAACATTGAGATTTATTCCAGTATCACCCTCACCAAAGGCAAGCGACGCATTGTCTAATGCCAACATCGAACGACCATAGGCAAAACGTACACCGATAGCCATATTCTTCCATGGGGCATAGGCGATCATAGGACTCACCTTAACGGTGTATCCCTCCGAGTCAATATCATTGATTATTGCAAGCTGATATGAGTCGTTGTTATGCATTGAATATGAAGCTGTACCACCAAATATCCACTGACCCTTAGGTACGAAGTTCGTATTTGAGGTAAAGCCACGTTGTGCACGAGCCTCATTTGGGGTTAGAGCCTTTAAGCTTGGGGCACTCTCCGTTTGCTGTGCTATATTTTCTGGTTGCTGAGCCGCGACGGTTAGAGTCAAGGTCAGCATCATCAGAAGCGTATATAATTTCTTCATGGAACAAAAGATGGGGATAGGAATAGCAATGCTATCCCTACCCCTATATTACTAATAGTTAAGTACGATATCGTCTACGTACATCCACGAGTTTGTAGAGCCGCAGAAGTAGTCACCATAGCCTGAAGGTGTGAACGATACAACGAGCTTCTTAGGCTTCACGTTCTTCATATCCTCGCGGTAGGTAAGCTCAATTGTCTTCTCTGTCCACTCAGGATGCTGGTGAGAACCTGTGATATAACCATAAGCGATAACGCCAGAAGTATTCTGTAGCTGATCAACCTTAAGGAATGTGCTCTCATCCTTTGTGTTTACAGTATATGTAGTACCATCGGTGATGATAACCATAATGGTCATGATATCTGTACCCGACGCATGAGAACCCTGGTCGATAGTACCCTCGTTGTTCTTCAACCAGAATGACAGACTCTTTGGCTTAGCAGTAAAGGCGAAGTCACGACCAAATGTTACCATACCATCCATACCGCTTAGAGCGAATGTACCTGTAAAGAGGTTACCAGCAGCAAACTTACCAATACCCATCATAGATGCGTACTGTGACTTAAGGTATGCTGACTTAGTACCTGCAGAGCCTGGGCGGACATCAGATGATGACTGTGTAAGTATAGCACCTACCATGTTACCACCCTCGTTACCTGTGAGCCAGAATGGAGCATCACCCTCACCATAAGGGAGTACCCACGATGCAGTATGCCAACGCTCCATATCGCCGTTAGGAATCTGAGCACCAGCAGCTGTAGTCAATGCAAGAGTCTTACCATACTCCACGCCATCAACAACGAGCTTATATGTATAGTTCTTAGCACACGCGAACTCTGAGCTATTAGCTGTGTAGATACCACTACCCGCAGCAACTGCAGCAACCTCTGTCCAAGTTGTGCCATCTGTAGAGTAAGCAATCTTCACTGAAGATGCAGAAGCATTTACAACATTTGCCTTAAATGTAGCAGTACCAAACCACAAGCTGTAGTCCTCTGCAGACAATGGCATAATACCCTGAACATTGTAGCTGATGCTCTTCTTAAGCTTACCACCATCTACATCAGTAATGTTGAAAACAACCTCCTGTGCACCACCAGCGATAACATTGAAGAACTCAGGAGCAATAGTCACCTTGTAGTTCATATCGTCGCTCTTAACAACGCTTACACCAGCTACTGAGCCTGCAAGAAGGTCGTATTCTGCGCCACCAAGAAGTACAGTCATCTTATTGATGTTTGCCAACGAAGCAATGTTGTAAGTACGTGAGTTGATTGAAAGCTGAGTCTCCTTCTCGTTGAAGCCGTCACCCATAACAGTTGGGTCTGGGCTGAAGATAAGAGTATCGTTGAACTCCTCGATAGACTCATCAACAGTAGCCTCAAATAGAAGACCACCAGGACCATCCTTAGAGTACTTCAAAGTAATTGTATACTTTGCAGCAGGCTTAACATTCTCGATGATGGCCTCCTTCATGATATCACCCTCAGCAGGATGTGTACCCTCGAAGTGCCAGAACAAAGATGTCTGCTCAGCAGGAAGGACATAATAACCCTCCTTAGTCTCCTCATAACGGAGCGACTGAACATCACCAGTAGCGATTGCCTGCTCATCATAGTTATCAGCAACAGCAACAGTTGTAAAATAACCCTCAGAGAGCACCTCAGCAACAGTTGCATCGTACTTAACAACTACGATAGTAGACTGAAGCTTACAATCCACAGTTACAGGAGTTACCACGCCTGCCTCTACAGAGAAGTTCTGCTCACCAATATAATATTTCTCATCAAATGAAGCAATATGCTTCTCACCTACTGTCACCTTAGCAACATAATCACCCTTAAGGAGTGAGAGATACTCAGGAACATCCTGAAGCGAGTCATAACGACGAACCAACTGCTTCTCCTCGCCCTCAACCTTATAGATTTTAACCAAAACATTCTCAGCGAGTGCTGCATCAGCCGAGATAGCAACGCCAAAACGCATTGCGCCCTCATTTGAAGACATCTCAACTGTAGAATCCATATCCTTAGAGCACGATGCCAACACAAACACGATGCTCAATAATGCAAATATCTTTTTCATAATAGACATAATCTTATTTATACATTAATTATGCTACAATTAGTTGAAGCGGAACATTACTGTCTTAGTGGTTGTATTACCATCCATATCTGTTACGCTCATCTCGAAGTCGTGCTCACCAGGACCAAGCATTGCAAGTACGCTCAAGAAGTTAGAGATTGAGAGGTTAACCTCGCTCTGACCATATACAGCATCACCTGTAGGGAAGCCCAAGCCACCAAGCTTCTCGAAGTAATGAGTATCGGTAACAAGGCTGAACTGGTTAGAGAGACCTACACTTGCAAGCTGATCTGCATTCAATGTCAAAGAGATAATCTTAACATTAAAGTCGGCGATTGTCAAAGGAGCCTTAACAATAAGGTCACATGTCATACCTGCAGCGTATGTCTGACGCTTGTCGATGTCGTAGCCTACCCAAACGATTGATGGAGCAACATTCTGACCATACTTAACAGAGAGAGTAGTTGTTGTCTTACCTCCATTGATGTCTGTAACTGTAATCTCGTATGAGTGAGTACCCTCGTATGATGTAAGCATATCTGTCTGTGCACCGAACTTGATACGTGTAGATGTAGCACCCTTTGCATCAGTTGGATAACCCATCAACTTAAGGAATGTATTTGATACCGAACCGTCACAGATATCAACCTCCAAAGGCATGATATCGTCGTATGCAGCAAGGAACTCATCGTTATCCGATGATGTCTTGATCACGATAGACTGAATAGCACTCTTTGCAGTGATGTCGATGTTAATATTCTTTGTGAAGTTTCCATCAGCATCGAACATATCATCTGTAAGCTCGAATGGCTGATTAAGGTCGTGACCCTCGAAGTTGATAACTGGGAGATCTGTATCATCAACCAAAACCTCCTCAAAGAGGTATGCTGTAGTATCGAACTCTACAGTCTCGTCGTATGTCCATGTATCACAAACAATACCGATATTTGCAGAGCCATCTGCAGCATGCTGAACAACAACATTAATCTTACGCCACTGTGCAGCCTTAACACCTGTAATCTCGTTAGTCATGATAATATCCTTATCGCTATCTACATAACGACACTTGAATGTAAGCTGAAGAGTGTTCTCCTCTGCAACAGGTGCGAAGTAACCAGCACGCTCCTCCTCAAGGGCATACTCCAATGAGCTATCTGCAAGAGCTACGGTCATTGTTGTATACTCTGGATCAAGCTGAGCCTTGATATCAGCAGCATAAGCTACAGAAACCTTAATGTTACGAAGCTTACAAACAATATCATTTACCTCTGTTGTCTGCTTACGTGTGATGATAACCTCACGCTCAGCACCATACACAGGAGTCTCCCATGCTGCACCAGCCATCGCAGTTGACGACATAGCGATTGTGTAAACGCCAGCCTCAAGCTCGATTGCATCTGTTGGACGAGCACCATACTTAAACGACTTTACAACCTCGTCAGAAGTGTTAGTGATAGTAACATCAAATGTATTGATATCAACACCACCAGCACGAGTCTCTGTATTCACATTCTCAGTATCCTCCAATACAGAAGCCTCCATACCACCAAGTGCAAGATAACCTATATTGCTCTTAGCAGGATCCTCCTGACCGTTATACTTTGTATTATCCTTATTACAAGCACTGAATGCAACTGTTGCAATTACAGCAATGCTTAAAAATCTAACAATTGATTTCATATCTTATTCTTATTACTGTGCATTATCATTTAACTCCTGCTCGATGTCAATTGACTCAACAACATCATCGTTAATGGTAATCTCAAGGGTTGCACGACCTGCATCCTTAACATCAAACTTAATGGTATAATATCTCTGAGCCTGAGGATTCTCCATCTCGTACTCTGGAAGAGTGATTGTTACGCCCTCAGCACCTGACTGATTAGCCTGCTTAACAGCAGTACCATTGATTGTAAATGTTTTTGGCTCGATGAACAAAGGCTCTGCCTGTGCAGTTACATCAAACTTATTACCACTGTTTGTGGTTAGCTCCAAAGAGTGACCACCAACGAAGTAGTTATTGAAAGCCTCTGTTGTCTCAACCTTAACCAAAGTATTGGCAATGTAAGCAGTAATCTCTACCTCTGTCTTCTGACGAGCCTCAACAGCGAACTCCTTTACGCCAACAAAGGTAGCCTTGTCATAACCCTCCTCGGCAACATCACCAGCGGTAACTGTAGCCTTGTATGTACCACCATAAAGATGATTCTCCTCGTTAAACTCAGCAATTGTTGCGTACTCCTCAACATAGGTGTGACTTACGCCCTCAATTTTGAGCTTAAAATCCCCAACTGCAGGTGTTGTGCAGCTGACATTGGCACGTGTTGTTACCTCCACATCACTCTTAACAGAGATGTCGAAATTAACACTGCCCTTCTCATTTACCTCGCCCTTAGACTCCTCATTGGTACAAGCGACCATTGAAAGTGCCACAAGCGATGCTAATGTGAAAAACTTTCTCATAATTGTAAAAATTTAGTTTGTATTTGTTGTTGTTTTTAAGTATTTACTTAGCAATCGACACCTTGATATTGTCGATGTAGACACTTGTCTCACAGTTACCAATAGAAAGAGCCCCAGTCGTTACAGACATTGTTGGATAGAAGCACAATCTCGCATTGTAAGGCACTTTTACCTCTGCTGAGTACGGAGTATATACCTCACCAAAGGCTTCAGCGCCGACACCCTTCATTGATTCAGCCCTAATTAACACTTGACCAAAGTCTTCAAGTGTAGTATCATAATTAACTGGCGTGAACCAGTCCATACCCTCAACACCTGTAGGAATGCCATCAATAGGATTGCTATGATTAGTATGTGCTGTCATACACAACGCAGTAGAGTTGACTGTTATACTACTACCATCCAAGACATAGTATGCAGCATCGAATGAAACGGCGATATCAACATTGGCAGTTGACTTAAGACCTCGTGTACCATTTCCAAGAGGTGGAGTATCTAATCGACCATAGTGGTATGATGTAAATGCAGCCGACACCGCTTGAAAACGAGCATTAACACGCGCAGCACCAGGCTTAATCCAGTAGCGTGCTGCATTCCAGCCTGCAAGCGAGCCGCTAAGTGCGACACCTGGCTGCTCACGCTCACTCGACGAATATGAGTTATTACCATAACTCTCGCTATCCGACGCATCATTGAAGTCCTCGAATAAGAGATATGGCACATCTACAGGTGCAATATCCTGCTCGATATATGGTTTTAGTGTTCCCATATTTACCTTATTCTCCACAACGGCATTCTCTGAGTCAAAGACCAAAGTCCACTCCTTGTTGTTGTATGGCGCAACATCGAACTCACCCTCATACTCAAACTTATAGAGATTCTCGGCATTACGGTTGAAAGTACCCATATTGGTACCGTTGTTATCGTAGAGTGTGAAGAAGTTGAAATCCTCGCCGAGGTAGTTCTCGCCAATCGAGAAGTTGAAGATTGTAATCTTCTTAAATGGAGGCATAGCCATACGGATAGGTGTCACGTGACCGCGCTCGAACTCGCGCTCAAGAGGGTATGTAGCCACCTCAGAACGCTGTACAGAGCCCTTAATCTCGTAACTAACATCACCCGATACTGTACCAGGAAGCACGAATACCCAGATATCGCTACCTACCGCAAAGCCCTCGGTGCTCTTAACCGAAATAGTGTTTGAGGTATTAGTATATACAGGCTTTGCATCTGGATTTGTAACATCAATAGTAATATCACCTACTACTGCTGTTGGGAATGTGATATCCAAGGCGTATACCTTATTATCAAAATTAGATGCTTTCTCAGGCACTGTAATCTTGAGAGCGTGCATCTGATGGCGCATAACAGTGTTTAACTCTATAGCCTCACCAGTGGTTAACGAGCCATATAGAGTAGGATCGGCAACCATAATATCATATTTGCCATCATACAGACCCGACTGATCTGCTGCAACACGGAAGGTAGCCATTGTTCCATCTATAGATAGTGGTCGTGGATAGCTCATATAATAGGTGTAATCACCCTCTGGCATCTCTGCAATATTGCCAACGAAATATGCCTTATCCCACTCCGTAGAGAAGTAACGAAGCATAAACGTAGCATTGCTAAAAATGCTATTTCCTACGCTGTCATTAGCCCATACAGCTAACTCATCACCCTCTGCCCAGCGTGTTCTTTTACCATCGTCATCTATGGCTGTGCGAGTAGCATCCACTGGCAACGATATACACACCTCAACATTTTCTACTGCAGATGATGTAGTAGTCTCCGCCTCATTATGACATGATACACCCAAAATGCACATTGCACACACCAAGGCAAATATTTGAAGAATTTTCATAAATAATACTTAGTATTAAAATAAATCGCGGGCAAATATAGCACATTATTATTCATTAGCGAAAAAAAATCAACGAATACCCCTTTTTTCAAATTATAAACATGACCACGTAATATTATATATTTATATAGGCAAAGCACCGTCAAACGCTAACTCGCTAATACACTGCAAAATAACATCTATTACGCGATAATCGATGATAAACCTCAAGAAAAACCATTTTTTTAACATTAAATCCACAAATAAGGAATCCAAAGCAGCGTTATTTGATTACTAATTTTTAGAACATATCTAAAATAATTTATGTAATATGTTTTGTTGAATCCAAAAAATTATTACCTTTGCAACCGAAATAACAATGTGGAGGGATTTGGACTGATTGCAACCACAATAAAAAAATGCTAAAGCAGCACTACCCTATCTGGCGTTGCTAAAGTAATTCTCTTTATTAATTGCAATCCCAAGCCTAATCATACAATATTTCACACCTCACGTATGTTATTATGTGTGGTAATTTAGTATATAACAAAAAAATATAAGATTATGGCATTTTTATTTACTTCAGAGTCAGTATCTGAGGGTCATCCAGATAAGGTGGCAGATCAGGTATCAGACGCTATTCTTGATGAGTTTTTGCGCCACGACCTTAACTCAAAGGTTGCGTGCGAGACACTATGTACAACAGGTCTCGTTGTAGTATCTGGCGAGGTACGTTCAGAGGGTTATGTAGATATCCAGGGTGTAGCACGCCGTGTGATAGATAAGATTGGCTACAATCGTAGCGAGTATCAGTTCGACGCTGCATCATGCGGTGTTCTTTCTGCAATTCACGAGCAGTCTTCAGACATCAATCAGGGTGTAGACCGCAAGGATGGCGAGGAGCAGGGAGCTGGCGATCAGGGTATTATGTTTGGCTATGCCGTAGATGAGACTCGCGAGTACATGCCTGCAACACTCATCCTCTCGCATGTAATCCTTAAGGAGTTGGCTGTTATTCGTCGCGAGGGCGAGGTTATGACATACTTGCGTCCTGACTCAAAGAGCCAGGTGACTATCGAGTATGGCGATGACCGCCGTCCTAAGCGCGTACACACAATCGTAGTATCTACACAGCACGACGAGTTCATCCTCCCAACACATACACGCACAGAGAAGGAGGCAGAGCGCGAGATGCAGCGTATCATTGCAGATGATGTTCGCAATATTCTTATCCCACGCGTTAAGGCACGTCTTGAGCGCGCTAACGACCAGTTATCTGAGCTTATCGGTGATGACTATATCCTTCATGTAAACCCAACAGGTAAGTTTGTTATCGGTGGTCCTCACGGCGATACAGGTCTTACTGGTCGTAAGATTATCGTTGACACCTATGGTGGTCGCGGTGCTCACGGTGGTGGTGCCTTCTCAGGTAAGGACTCATCAAAGGTTGACCGCTCGGCAGCATACGCAGCACGCCACATTGCAAAGAATATGGTTGCCGCAGGTATTGCACGCGAGGTATTGGTGCAGGTTAGCTACGCTATTGGTATTGCACAACCACTATCTATATATGTTGACACATACGGCACTGCAAACGTATCGCTCACTGATGGCGAGATTGCAGAGAGAATCGGTAAGATGTTCGACCTTCGCCCTGCAGCAATTGTAGAGCGTTTTGGCTTGAACTACCCAATCTTCGAGGCTACAGCATCGTATGGTCACTTTGGTCGCCGTCCTTACACTGAGCTTGTACGCTTTGTAGGCAAGGAGGGTAAGGAGTTTGCCAAGGAGGTAGAGTTCTTCTCATGGGAGAAGCTTGACGAGGTAGACCGCCTAAAGCAAGAATTTGCTTTGTAAGCAATAAAAATCAATAAATATATAAAAGGCTCAGTAGCAACATATTAGCTATTGAGCCTTATTTTTTATTAAAATATTTTTGCAAAAAAGTTTGCAGATTAAAAAATAGTTACTACATTTGCACACCCAAATGACAAAGCCCAGGTGGTGAAATTGGTAGACACGCTACTTTGAGGGGGTAGTGAGCGTTAGCTCGTGTGAGTTCGAGTCTCGTCCTGGGCACCAGAAACGGAAGAGTAATCTTCCGTTTTTTTGTTTATGCCTAACACGAACCAATGGACGGCTTATTGGTCAAAACAGTAGATAAAAAATATTAGAGCTACTCCTGTTTGAAGTAGCTCTAATAATTTCATTGCAAAAGGTCTCTCTTACTTAGAGATAGAGTGCTTCCAACCATCGTCAGTTAATACGAGCGATACCTTCTCAGTCTCTTCAGTGTCATTACCATATACAATCTTAAGCTCTACATCAGCCTGCTTACCATCCTCAGATAGTGTCTCACCAAGTACCTCTACAGACTTAACGCCACCTTTAGCCTCAAGCTGAGGACCTGCCTTCTCCTTAAAAAGTGATGTAATCATCGCCTTCTGCTCTGCTATTGCCTCAGGAGTCTCACCTTCATAAGCGATAAGATCTGCAGCCTTCTCATAGTTACCTGCGGCAACCAAATTATACAACTCAACAGCCACACCACCTGGCGTAGATGAGCCACCACATGCAAAAGCAAACAATGCAACAACCAAAAGTGCAAATAATCTCTTCATAACTTAAATGTATTAAAGGTTAATAATATGTTCCAACAACGTACTCTCCGTAAGATCTGATGGCATGATATGTCTTCCCGCAACAATAGGTAAGTTAACCTCCGTTCTACGCCCCTCACTCAACGATATTCCCGCTGTGAGATAGGCATACTCCACAAGTTCTGTACAGTAGAGGCGCGTTGTATCGCTCAAATCATAGTCGTGGTCAAAAGGTACACCACGCTCATATAGGCGCAATGCCGTCTCTACAGCTACGCGACGCTGCCCATCCTCTACTTTTGGGCGAAAGAGTGCAACATCCGCATTAACATAACGATTGAGGAAATCATCTATTCGCTCACATTTCACACGGTCATAGTCACCATCATAGTCATGTTCATGAGGCACAGCATGCACAACACAAAAGCCATTTGCATCCGACACGACGATACCAACATGAGAATAGTTCCCCTGCCTATCGGCAGCAGCAACAGCATGACCCACGATGCCTGTTCCTCGTCTGAATATAATATCCCCTTGTTGAAGTTGCGATATAAGAGAACTCTTGTCATACTGTTGATTGGGGGAGGTACAACCGATGAGCAAAACAATAAGTGACATTATACCCAATAGGTGAGCTATGCGACCTATATTAATCATATCCAAAGGTAACACAAATAAACCAAAACACCAAATTTTTCGGAGATAATTTTATGTTTAACACTCTGCATTGACAATTCTCATACCTATACACAAAACAAAAGGGTTGACTAAAAGTAAATTTAGACAACCCTAATCAAAGTGGGTGACAACTTTGTCACTCTCAATTATCTATACATTAGGCTACATTACAACCACCTGTCCACCTGCTGCATAATAGCTATAAATGTTGAACTTATCGTTAGTATCAAGGACAACAGCTACAAGGATATCGCCACCCCAAGTTGCGTCGTACTCCTGCAAAGCCTCGTACTTAGGATCCCATGAGCTACCGCCATCCTCATACTTGAGTGGATAGCCAACCTTTGCCTCCTTATATGAGCCAAGTACCTTCTTGGTGTCGGCATACTCAGAGAATGCGTACTTAACATTATCCTCGATATCGGTTACGAAGCCATTGAAACGTATTAGCCATACCTTCTGAGCATTTGCCGAACGTGTATCAGTATTAACTGTAAGGCTGATACGATCATCGCTCTTGCCAGTTACGGTAATAACCATATCAACAGTACCAGTACCAGTAAGATCGATATTCACCTCCTCGGCAATCTCCTCGATTGTAGTGCAGTACTCGGTATCGCGACCTGCCAACTGAGCCACACATACCATCTCGCCCGCCTTACCGCTGTTATCAACAGCTACAGCATAGAGATAGTAGTTTGTACCTGGATGATAGATGTTTACATCGGCAGTTGCCACACCATCCACAATAGTATACTCCTCGCGGTAGTTCTGGTAACCATCAGCATCCATAATATACTCAAGGTTATCCTTGTATGCAGCATGGTCGGTCTCAGGAGCTGCATATAGGCGTACCTTTGTGGCATTGTTGTCGGCAGTGAGCTTTACTGTAAGAATCTCGTGTGTTGTCTGCTCAAGAATCTCTACTGCAGTAATCTTCGCTACGCCAGTGAGCGATGGGGTCTTGGTTGTAAACTTCTCGAAAGCCACATTACCTACCTTACCATCCTTGATTGCAATGGCATAGGCGTAGTATGTACCACCAATTGCGAGGTTATTCAAGTAGCGTGTCGTAGGCTCCGTGTAGAGCGTAGGGATGGCATGGGTCATTGTTACGAGGTAGTTGCTAATCTCCTCGTCGCTCTTACCCTCAAAGTCAAATGGGTTGTCGGTATCTGCCTTGGTAACAGCAGGGTCCATACAACCAATGATAATCTTGCACGCCTCGGCAGCCTCAACACTCACTACTGCCGCAGTCTCAGTGATGTCGCTAACTGCTACACTCACCTCCAAGTTACCATCAAGAGTAGCTGTAGGTGCTACAAACTCTTTGGTAACAACACTGCTCAAGCCCTCCTCGTTCTCGCAGTATACGGCTACGGTGTATGATGTGCCTGGGACAAGCATAATACCAGCATTCTCATCGCTTGAGATTAGTGAATTACGAACCAAATCCTGCTCCGAGAATGTGCGGCTCTCTGTCGCTGAGTTGAATACCGCAAATGGATAATCCTCAACTGGATTTAGCGACGACTGTGCCTGCTCGATGAAGATACTACGGTCGTAGGCATTGGTATGCACAGCACCTGCTACATACTTCACGCAGTGCTCCTTCTTGGTGATTACGGCATCGAAAGAGTAGCCTGTGAGATTCTCAATTGCGATATCCACGCCTGGCGACATCACAGCAAACTCAGCTCTCTTTTCCTCGCCCTTGAGGACTGCGTTCTCAGCGCGGAAAGTAAACTGGTATGTTTTGTCATACTCCACAACATAGTTCACCGTGCGTGACTCATTATCCATATAATATGTCCACGCAGATGGAGAATCGGGATATACATCGCCATAAGGACCCCAATACCAGTGGTGGGTATCCTCAGATGGTGTAACCTCGAACGACACGGTCATAGTAGCCTCATCGAACATAGCTTTAGATACTGAGATTGTAGGCACCGATGGCTCGAAGTAGCACTCTGCGCTCACCTCCTCAGACTTTACTGCACCACACTCAGCGTATGCCTCCACGACGAAGGTCTTGCCCCACTCGTAAGCAAAGGCAATGGCCTGCTCGCCGCTACCTTCGCCACCGCCACCAATCCACTCGCTCTTGACGCTATCCTTCTCGTATGCGCGCCAGTACCACATTGTAGCGTTAGACGATGGGTAGATGGTAGCCTCAGCCTCCATAGTCTCTGCGTTGAGTGTAATCTCGCCGATGGCAACAACCACCTCACCCTCAGGCATCTGGCAGAACTTCTTGGTAGCGATATCGCTCTTGCCAGCCTTATTCTCAGCGTATGCCGAGATGGAATACTCCACGCCGTAGATAACCGCAAACTCAATCTCCTGGGCTGCAGCACCCTCCACCTTAACGTATGGAGAGTCCTCGGTGCGACTCTGTGGCTCTACACACCAATACCACGCTGTAGCATCAGATGATGGAGCAATCATCACCTTTACGGTCATGCTCTCAGCATCAAACACTGGCTCAAGAATACCAATAGTAGGTTTATTCCCTGGAGTTGTCACAGGATCCTTATCGCAGCCAACACCCACAAGCGCGAGGCACATTGCCACGATAACATAAGTTAATTGTTTGATAGTCTTCATAATATAATTGTTTTAGTTTTATTAGGCTAATTCTCTGCTGGGGCATCTGGCAAAGAGTATGACACATTCTCCTGTACACCTTTAATACCCCACTTATTGTATGGCAAGAATATAAGAGTATACTCCTCACCATATTCAACATCAATACTTATAGTACAACGTTCATTATTCTCAACCAAAAACTCCAAAGGATAATGGTTTATTCCCCACTGCCAGTAAGTAGTATCTTGCGACGGCTCTACATCAAGGCTTAAAGTCATAGTCTGCTCATCGAAACGTGGATTCGAGATAGTGAGTTTTGCAGTTGGAGAATTAAGGCAAAAATCTTTTTCTACAACCACTGACTTCTCACTGTCGCACATTGCATAAGCACTAATTGTCATATTCGCGCCTAAGATTACCTTAAACGATACGCTCTTAGCAGTATTTCCCTCTACACACTCCCACTCACTACTTAAATTACTCTTCCAGTACCACTTTGTAGCGATTTCAGAGGGTACAACTAAGACTTCTGCCATAAGGTTTTCCTCATCCACAAGGGCAATCTCATCCATTGTAATATATAGCCTACCCTCTGTTGTTGGGCAAATTTTCTGAGTTGCAATATCACTCTCTGCCCACTTTGTTATTGCATAAGCCGAGACAACATATTCCACGCCATAGCATACGTCAAACTCTATCTCCTTGGCATCTGCACCATCTACCTTTGTCCAAATATCATGTGTAAAACCATCCTCCTCTATCTTATAATACCACATTTGTGTATCCGAAGAGGGAGCGACAGTCACCTTTGCAGTTTTTGTCTCGGCATCGAACTTTGGATCAACAATACTTAATGTCGGCGCATGTTTAGGACGCTGTATATACTCTATATTACAGCCCCATCCCATGAGCGCGACCATGGAAACTATGACAACTGATACAAATTTTAAAAATTTGTTCATATTGCTATATCTTAGTTTAATTTAACTCCGGAATCTCGCTGATGCGGCTGAATATGCTATTCTCATCCTCGGCATACCACACCATCTTCTCGCCTTGAGCCATCATCCTTACAGTGTAAACATTTGCCCAGTCACCCACGCCATTATCATACGTGCCCGTAAGCACAAACTCTTTTTGGTCATTTTGGGCGATGCTAAATGTGCCGCTCTTATGCTGAGTGTACATCGAGCCGATATTATCCCACATCTCGAAGCGACGAGACTCGTCATCAAACTCTATGTAGAGGAATGTCTGCTCGCTAAGAGCCTCACCACGCCACTCTGTGAGTTGCCATGCTCCAGCAATTGTTTCATAGGTAACATCTGGCTGTGGCAATGGTTGCTCATTATCTACTACAGGCTTTTCGCAACTTATTGCTATAATGCTCATTACAGCAAGAAAAAGCAATTTAAAGTGTCTCATATCTTATCTCTTTATTGTTATCTTTATCATTCTATCGGTTGGTCTACCCGCAATACCCTCAATAATAAGAAGCGTTGCAAGGTTTCGAGCTTCACCTCTATATTTAATTATTATATCACCCTCGGCTCCCGCCTCTATTATCTCAGGCTCGGTAGAGAACTCCAAGCCCGCGACTGGAGACTTTGCAGTGAGACGCACGGACTGCGACGATGTATTAGCAACAGCAATGCGTTCATAACCCTCGGATGTTAGCGTTATCTCCTTACGACTGAGACGTAACACTCCCATATACTCTGGGAGGTGCAGCCACTCATCACTATTCTTCACCACACCCTCTACGGTTAGTCGCTCCGTAGGTCGTACGGCGTCAAGGTTAGTGTATACAAGGATGTTTTGGCTAAACTTGCCATTTCGCCCCGTAGGATTAAACTCCGCATCAATGGTTATCGCGGCATTTGGCTCGATAGTTTCTGGTCTTGTCGCGACCTTCAGGCAGCTACACGAGGAGCGTATTTCAGTGATTGTTATTGGCTCTACTGTTGCATTTCGTAACGTAAAACTCACCTCTACACAGCTCTCCGCGCCAATCGTGCCGATATTCTTATTTTTCTCCTCAGCACGAAATACACCCTTTGCCTTCTCCGAAAGAGCAGGGTTTACCAGCGAGTCAAGCTCGGCACGTGTTGGGAAGCTACGACTCTGCGCTATTGTCACCAATGGCATACAGAGAAGCACCACCGCAGTTATCACACGCCACCACAGCATCCTACAACCAGCCGTTATCGTTAGCACCCTCACGCACCGTGATTGTCACAGTGTGGCTCTTGTCTGCAACGACAGTAAGCGTTGTCTGACCCACACTCTTTGCCATGACTGTCAGCGTGTTATCTTGCAAAGCGACCTCAGCAACGTTGCTATTTACCACAGTTGCACTCTTTGCATCTACGATGTTATACTCATCCAAATTGATAACCGTCGCAGTCTCAGGAGCAAGATATAAGTTTGGCAGACGCATATCACGACCTGCACCATCTATAGCCTTTAGCAATGCACCAGCATCCACCAAGCGACCCATCTTACCCTTATACTCCTCAAGATTCATCTTTATAGGCGTAGCACCTGCCGAGTTATGACGCATATAGTAGAGCTTTTCGCCCACAAAATATGAATCTATATCGCGAGCCGACGAATACATCAGATTCTTGAACTCTTTCCATGTGAAGTGACGCTTCTGCTGCTTAGCGTATGCAAGACCAAGTGCGGCAACACCCGACACATGAGGACACGCCATAGATGTTCCCTCATAGTAGCCATATCCAGCAACGCCATTTACAACCAATGTTGAGAATATAGCACCTTGCTGATTCAGCACGCCATTCTCATCATAAGTATCGTCTGCCTCGCCAGGAGTGCCATAATACTCAAGATCACCACCTGGGGCAGAGAGCAATACCTCCGAGCCATAGTTAGAGTATGACGCAGGTGTGTAGTCCGCAGCAATGGCAGCTACCGAAATACACTTGGAATATGCCGCAGGGAACGACGATTGCGCAGCATACTCATTGCCCGAAGCAAATATTGCAAGACCTCCGTCGATGACACCATTTGGCGAGCCCGCGCAATTTATAAAGTAGTCAAGAGCCTCCTTCTCAAGTGGATACAAAGCTGCCCACTCCTCCTCGGTTGCAGGACCAGGAGTATATCCCATAATAAGATTCGACTTTGCCGAGTTGTAACCCCACGAGCACTGAAGAATAACAGCTCCGTTATCGGCAGCATACTTCATAGCACGTGCCTCCATAGCCAACGAACAAGAGTTCATACCATCGAAGAGCTGAATAGTCATAATCTTAACACCCTTCTGACCCTTGCCACCACCTGCAATACCAGCAACGCCTACACCATTATCATTAACAGCTGCGATAGTACCTGCAACGTGTGTTCCATGACCTGTGCTACCATTCGATGTCCAAGATGTAATGCCACTATTACGCACAAAATTATAGCCGTAGCGATCATCCTTATAACCATTGCCATCAGCATCTACACCAGCATGCAACTCCTCAGCCTCATTCACCCAGATATTATCCATAAGGTCAGGGTGGCTCCACATAACCGCCTCATCCATAACCGCAACGATAATATCCTCATCGCCTGTGCATAGCTCCCATGCCTCCTCGCATCCTGCATCAGCACCTGCCACAACACCTGCCCACTCCTGAGCAATCGGAGCTGTACCATCGTTGATGTAGCACCACTGGCGATACATCTGAGGATCATTAAATGGCATCGCTGTAGCACGTGTAGACATCATATCCGCCTCTGCACAACTTATAAAGCGAGACTCAGCGTCTGCATTATATGAGCGATATATTCTACGATTGCACTGTATCTTATCAACCTCACCAAGCTTCGAAAGACGTTCCACAGCATCCGCAATATCCTCATTATCATCAAAATGCACAATATACCATAGATGCAGACCATTATCACGTGTACGCTCCTCATGTCGGTTATCCACTGGGAATACTCGCTCAAAGCTATAAGCTCCAAGAATCTCCAGCACCTCATCCATAGATGGTATACCTGAGCGAGTGGCAACACCACAAGAACGAGTCATAGTCTCATCAAGTATACTCTCCATTTCAGGCTTGAACTTAATAATAACCTCACCCTCAAGGATATCCTCAGGTATAAGCACAGGCGTTGCAACCTCCTCGGATGGCATTACTACATTATCATCATTAACACAAGCACATGCCATCAGTGCCATTACTATATATAAATACTTTCTCATAGTCGAATTACTCCATTTCGTCGTTAAACTCATATCGTGAACGGTAGAGAGGATATGCCTCAAAATAATACTCATGCGATGTAGGGACATTATCGAAACCTACAACATTTCCTACACTATCGAAGCTCTTCTCCTGCTGAGGATATACCAACACCTCTGCACCCCACTCCATAAGGTTAGGGTGATAGAGCAACCACTCTGGCAACTCACCAGTCATAAAGTTGAGGTTTATACGCAACGAACGCACATTTGGCAACACACGTGGCAACTTATGCTCCACAGCCCAGTTAAGCGTATCGCCACGATTAACCATATCCTCGGCTGTATAGGCACGCACGCCATCCTCACCATCCTTAAAGTCTGGCAATCTACCCTCGATATAGTTATACGATAGTGACAACTCCTCCAATGCCTCCCATTTTAGCAGACGTCGGATAGCATCATCATCGTTCATATTGGCATATATACCAGCACCCTCAGTCATATTACGCAAGTCGCTAACCACGGCACAACGATTGCTCGACAGGTCGAGCGACTTGAGCTTAGGGAAGTTCTCTGGGCTAAGAACAACTGGAACACCTGAAAGATTATTAGAGTTTAGATCAAGGCTCTCAAGAGTATCTCCCAACTCAGCAAAATTATTAGGTATCGACACAAGACCCATCGCTGCAATACGCAAATCCTTCAAATAGTTGAGTGTAGCAACCTCAGGGCATAGGTTTATACTCTTAAGCATTGTGTTTACATTACCATAAAGCGACAATGTCTCAAGATACTTAAGGTGCTTTAGCTCCACAGGAATATCATCCTCGGTATTGAAGTAACTTAGATCGAGATCACGAACACGACCTACAGCCTCAGCACATGGCAAGGTGCTATCCGTTACTTTCCACAAGCGCAAGCACTCCCACTCGGTCATAGGCGCGGTAGTAGATATTGTACCCTCCATCCAACACTCCATCTTGTTGAAGATAGTCACCACAGCCAATGAGTCACCCTGGCGGTTATCCTCAATTAGAGGACCTGCCTGCTGACGTATCCTTATCGTTGCAGGCTTATCCAATGTCTCGCCATTCTTAGGCACGAGAGTTAGAACGGTCTCACGACCCTCAGGATCGGAGTTCATTTTCCAGTCGATATGAAGACGAGTAGCTCGTGGTCGCGCGCCACAGTCAAGGTTTAGAGTATGATCAGCAACCGATATCCACTTTGCATCTGTCACAACATCAAACTCCACGTTTGACTTGACATCTACCTCCACCCAGCGATCAGCACGCACTGCCGATGCCTCGATACTTATAAAATCAGTTGCTGCTGTGATACTATTAGCAAAACCCTCCTGGGTAACATCTATCTTTTGAAGAATCTGACCTTCAGACATAAAGCGCACCTCGGTATGACGCTCATCGCTGATAAGTGTAGAGTCCACCTTTACTATGCAACGCACCTCACCACGACCATTCGCTGGCGATATCATCAACCATGGAACATCTGTTTGTGCTGTCCACTCCTTATCCGAGCGAATGGTGATACTATGCTCTCCACCCACAGCCTTAGACTGAATATCTGACTTATCGCTCTCGAAACCTTTGAACGTTTCAGTATTGTCGGTCTGACAACCACCCATAATAAGGGCAAGTACAATCAATAAATATAACTTTCTCATAATTAGTCAAGGTTAAGAGCATCGCAACCACGAATATTCTGCGATGAGTCGTAAATTAATTCATAATATCCCTTCTCGATATATGGACATACATTAGAGAGATCAATTGAGATATTTGGGTTATCCTTAATCTCAAAAAGCAAGATATATGGAGAAATCGTGTCGTTAATCTCTCTAAGGTCGTTAGAGCCCATGTATAGCGCAGCCATCGTAGGATGCTTGCCAATACCTACGGGCCAGTCGCTAAAGGTGCGATTACCCTCATCATCGCGCTGCTGACGAATGCTTATGACCGTGAGACCGTCAATTTCGAGCAAGCTACGTGGGAACTCCGAAAGTGCATTGCTCGACAGGTCAATACCATAGAGGTATGGAAGATTCTCCTCCATGAAATCTGCCTTTGGCAACTCCTTAAGGCGGTTGAAGCTAAGGTCGATAGTCGAAAGCATTGTGCTATTGGCACCAATCAATGCACCCTCCTCTATGGTACGCATACCATTAGAGCTAAGCATCAGCACCTCAATAATAGATCCTGAGCCCATAATACGCTTAGGAAGTGTTGTAAAGCGGTTATCTGCAAGATTTAGCGTACCTGCATTTATACCTCGCCAAGCATCGCCATTCTCCAACTCCGAAATCTCATTTGACGAGAAATCGGCAGTAAGCATAGTGTAAATAGAGCGTGCCGAGAACAAGTCTGGCAACTTTGTTAGGCAATTATTAGCACATGAGAAGGTCTCCATTTGCGACAAACCGCAGAAATATCCATCATCACCGAGGGTGATAGTGTGGATCTTATTATTGTCAAGGAGAATTGACGTAGGCGAAATCTCCTTACCAAATGAGTGTACCACCTCCAACTGATTAGATATACAATCGAGGTATCCCATCTTCACCATACGCTTCAAATATTCATGCGATGGTGTCTCCTTAAGGTTGTTAAAGCTGAGGTACAGAATCTGTATCTCATCGCCTGACTCACCATCAATAATAGCCTCCCAGTCACTCTTGAGCTGCTCGCCTGAAATGGAATAGTTCATAGCGACATTCAGAGACTGCATCTTAGGGAGCTTTGTAAGCATATCAAGAGGCAAACGCTCCAAGTCGCGACAATTGTAGATCTCGACATCCATCAAAAACTCGAAGTTACCCCAGCTCCACGACTCCTGCTCCTCGTAGTATGGCGAGGTCTCATCTACATCGATAAAGAAGTTATCAGCAGTAATAGGAGAGTTTGCAATAAAGAGCTGCTCAAGCTTTGTGAGGCGCATCAAAGCACGCGATATTCCAGAGATGCCATTTGTAAGATTACCAAACGCCACATCCTGTAGCTCAGCCTTATATAGAGCATCGCGCTCCTCGTCGGTCATCAGCGCATACTGTAGCTCTGGCGATAGGTCCGCACGCACATCACGTCGTATAACACGCTCATGATAGTCCATAGCACTAATACGCGCCTTAGTATCACTATAGCCACCAATAAGCTCATTATGATTACCAAAATATAGAGTCTGCAATTCAGTAAGCTGACCTATTGACTCAGGCACAACGCCCTTTGCGCCAAATCCTGAGATATTGAGACCCACAACACGACCATTGCCACCAAGTGTAACACCAGGCTGATCACCCCAAAGATCAATATCCTTGTTGAAATCCCAATTCATGCCATCGTAATACTCCTCGCCATAGAATGACCAATTAGGACCATCAAGAGCCATCCATATATCATACAAAGCCTCATAATCCTTGATACGCTCCGATGTTGTCGATAGGATGATAGGCACCGTAACCATCGTTGTAAGGTTATCTTCAACAACGAACTCGGTCTTCATATCCTCAACCAAGGCTGTCTCCAGGCGATTTTTACCATTGGCGTCAGAGTATGTAGTATAGCTGGTGACAATATAATCTCCTGCTTCAAGCCAATACTCAGCAGAACATATCATATAGGCTGTCTGACCATTATACTGCCATAACTCCTCGTCATACGAGCCCTCAACGAAAGTTTCGTAATAAACAGTAGGCATAGCCTTGAAGGTAGTTGTTCTGCTTGTAAACTTATTTTTCACAGTAACATCCACCAACTTAATGCTATTAAATGGATAGTCGCCCTCGGCATCGTAACGTGTTGATAATGACTTTGTCAATGCAAAGTTCACAACACCGCGCTCAACAACTGGCACACCAATCTTCTTAAGTTGCAAACCACCACTGACAACACAAAACTCACCAGCATTATCTCCTACAAGGAGCTGATTATCAAGATTATCGTAGATATAGTAGCCGATAACTGTATATGTACCTGTCATAAGACGTAGCTTCTCACTCTGAAGTCCCCACTCTGCTGACTGGGTATTATAACTTGACAGAGGTAGCGTCTGCTTGATTGTTGAGCCCTCCTTTTGCATTACGACAGTAATCTTATGCGCCTCAGACAACCACTCCAAAGCATCTACTGCACGACTTTTCTCCTGTAGCTGAGTCTCTTTAACAAGCTGGAACTGCACATAACCATACTCGGCATCAAGAGTATCGGTTGTTCTTTCACAACCTCCTAACACAAGTGCTATAGTACAGAACAGTGCTGCACATATAAGCGAATATTTCTTTATCATAGGTTATATTGTATTCGTATATTTCTTAAATCGAAGGAGGCGTTACAACCAATATCTTCTTAGCTATATCATTAATCTTGAAGATAATCACCACATTATCTTCGTTCCATCCATCTTTAGGACCCCAAAGATGCACAGAGAGCTCCTCGTCTGTATTTTCACCAACATAGAACTCACCCTCACTCATCTTAAGGTTTCTATCACCCATAACAACATCCAACGACACTACACCTGCCTCATAGCCAATGACGTCCCAACCATCAATAAGTGGATTAACAATGATACCTGGAACCTTACCCTCCACAGGATTTACGAAATCGCAGATATAGATATCCTCCACGCCATACTTCTCTGTAAGTGACGCATCTGTGTATGGATCGCAATATATCTCCAGAGAGGTTAAAGAGTGGTAGGCATACATGCCTTCACGCTGATTTGCCTTATTCAAATCGTACTGAACAAAATCTATAAGGATATACTCTGTATAGTCGCTCTTAATGCAAGGTAGCACAATACCCGACGATGTATCATCATCAAATATAATGCTTGCATCACTCTTAAAGTCGCGGTATACACTGCGTGGCAACGCCATAACAACACCATAACGAGGTCTATAACCGCCATGCTCATTAACACGCAATATACCATCCTCCTTATCAAACTCTATCCAGCCACCAGCACTTCCCTCATCAAAGCACTCGAACGATAACATACCACGCTCTATATGCTGCTCCAAGAGTAGAATGGAATAGTCGTTATCCTGCGCAGTAATCTTATACTTAAGTTCATCCTCAAAGGTTGTCGTTGTGCCACTCACATCATCGTTATAACGGAATGTCTTACCATCAAGCGACACCTCCCAACCAAAATAGCTCTCAGTAGGAGCTACGAAGGTGAGTTTATCATCGCCCATGCCAAGGTATGTGATTGGATACTCGAAATTGACACTCCTATCCTTATCCATAAATGAGATAAGCATATTATCCTCAAGGGCAATTCTCTTCGCCTCTCGACTACCATCCTTCACTATGCGAAGCAAAACCTCAACACCCTCATTCGCATCTCCTGCAATCGAGTTTGTCACCGAAACCTTACCATCAGCATCACGCTCTGCAACCTCAATCCACTCTGGAATATCCATCGCTGCATAGCGGAAGTTAGCCTTAATGGTAGTTGCTATATACTCGTCGTAACCAAGTGCGAGGGAGTTTGTCTCCTTTCCCTCAGCATCATATAGTTTGAGATACAACTCCTTTGCACCACGCTCTACTTCGGCTACAACACTACTCTTTCCACCCATCCAAATTGTGATAGTAGCTTTCGTTGTATCATTCGAAAGATTGACATCCGTAATTCGTAGCGTTATAGTATGAGTTCCCGCTACGCCCGCTGTCTCCTGAAGATCGCCCGCAGGAGTTACAAACTGACACCACAACGCATCCGATGACAGTTTCCAAGCAGTATTAGCACTGAACGAGAATGATACTGTTTCACCTGCGTTACATGTGATATTCTGCTTTGCAGGAAACTTAATACCTCTAAGTCCCTGTTTATCACACGATATGCCCAATATAGTCATAGCGACTACGACTACTGCATATAAACACTTTAAGTAATTATTTTTCATATTCTGCTTATGTTTCACCATTAAAAGCCCTCACGCATAATACGCTCCGCCTCGTCATCAGATATCCACTCAAGGATATGACCGAAGTAACCTACCGTACCCACCTCCTCAACATACATCTCGGTGTATAACAACAAGAAATTCTCACACGTGTTGTAATATGACAGATACTCTTCGGGAGCAGCTCCCATCATTAATTTACCATTGCCATAGATAGTACCAAAAGCCTCACCCGTTGTACCCAACACCTGCGCGCCACATAGCGTAGCATAAGGATTTAGACGATCCTCGCTGTGTAGCTTCACACGGATATCGTAATCCTCATAAAACATATTCTCAATCACCACAACATTCTCATCAGTATCGACGTGAGTATGCACCAAGTGAGAATCCTGGTTCATATACTGCATAGACCATGTTGAAGTAACTACAGCATAACCAGCGAAGTTATTAATATCAAACTCGCAGCAACGTTGCAATGTTACGTATGTGGTATTCACAGATTTGTCACCCATAATGAGATTTAGCTTAACAATCATAGGCTCATTAGGTGTTATCGCCTCGACAATACCCCTTATGCGCACGTATGAAGAACGTTCCCCCTCTTTGATGGTCACTGTGTGAGACTCCATCTCGAAGTGCATATCCTCAATAGCACTACTCTCGGCAGCCACAACCTCAACGCCCATATTCTGATTATGCGCCATAGCGGATGTTGCCACAATAGGAACCTCAAACCACTCCTCATCGTTCACAACACCGAATATGTAGCTACTTTGTGCGAAAACGACCTTATTGTTTTCGTTGTTGTATGTAGGTTTTTCGCTTTTACACCCACAGAAAAGGAGCAATATCGCAAAAAACGCAAAATGTTTTATATTCATAAATCTCATATAAAAATGAATAATTTTGTTTCGAAATATCATTATCATGCAAATATATGTAAAAATATCTAAATCTGCAACAAATAATTGTGCGCGCGTGATAAATAGCGGAATATGGTTATATTTTCTGTGCGTTTGGTACTACATGACCGCAACTAATACTTAGAAAAAGTCAAAATTTACTACTACATGATTTTTAGGTATTTATACTAACATTTGTCGGGGGCAAAATAGATACCTTTGCCGAGGTAAAAATGTTAGGCGTATGGGTAAATATTTCGATATGCTCTCCGAAGATATACGTCTCATGGAGGGGCTAAAAGCTTGTATGAATTGTGGTGTATGCACTGCCGTATGCCCTGCTGCAGAGTTTTACAATTACGACCCACGACAGATTGTCGCAATAGTGCAATCGCGTGAAGATGAGGAGATTGAGCAACTCCTCAAGAGTGATACTATATGGTACTGCGGAGAGTGCATGTCGTGTCGACCACGCTGTCCTAGAGGGAACACCCCAGGCTACGTCATTCAAGCACTGCGCACCCTATCGCAAAAATTGGGATTCTTCGTGGAGAGTGAAAAAGGACGTCAGCAACTGGCTCTAAAACGTCTTATTGGCGACAATATATTAGCCACGGGATACTGCCTCACTCCCCGTAACATACACCCCGACTTACACCCCGAACAGGGCACCGTCTGGGAATGGATATACCAGAACGATAATGACATCTTCGGACGCTTCTCAGATTGTTATAGCAAAGAGGGAGCTGGTGCATTGCGACGCATAGACGACGAATCGATGGCGGAGATACATCGCATCTTTGAAGTATCGGGAGGTAAGAGTTTTTATGACACCATAGAGCTTCACTCCGAACGTAAAGCCCGCGAGATGGGCTATGATGGAGCAACAGAGGAGTATATGATGGAAACATACACCTACAATTCTGAAAATCACTATTAGTAAGGCGGTTATGAAGAGAACATCATGGCAAGAATATCAGAAGGATATTGCTGCTGACAAATACTATTACGCACGCAGTTGCATACGCCAAAACTTCTTTCCAGGGAGCGAGAAGGCATTTCTCGATATTCTTTCGAAGGATTTAGGCGTAGATATTTTTGATGATCCACTACATACATCATGCACCGGTATCGGCTACCACTCCGACGTAGTACCTTTAGAGACTATCATGACCGTCGTTGCCCGACAATTTGCCCTTATGGCAGAGGCGGGATATGAGAATTTTGTATCGTCATGTATAACATCCTTTGGAATTTATAATGAGATACTTAACACATGGGAGGAGTTTCCAGAAACCGAGGAGCGAACACGTAAATATCTTAAGGAGGCAACGGGTCGAGAACTGGTTAAGCCTCGCACCATAGCACACACCTCGGACATCATGTTTTACCATCGTCACGAGATAGCACGCCGCGCAAAGCACCGACTTATAAACGCACTCACAGGCGAGCCACTGCGCGTAGTGGAGCATATCGGTTGCCACTACGCCAAGATATTTCCAAAATCGGGCATTGGAGGCTCGGAGTTTCCATACGTGCTTGCTGGCATGATTGAGTCTTGGGGTGGTAATGTTGTGGATTACCCTGAGCGTCGTCACTGCTGTGGCTTTGGCTTCCGCAACTACCTCGTTCAAGCAAATCGAGGCTCTTCAATAGCCAATTCGCATAAAAAGTTGGAGAGCATGTCGCCATATAAACCAGATTTCATCGTTGCAAACTGCCCAGGATGTACGATGTTTCTCGACAAATGGCAATATGCTATAGCTGAGATGGATGGCACAACATACGGAGCCGATGGCAAAGGCATCCCCGTACTAACATACGAGGAGATGGCAGGCTTAGTATTAGGTTATGACCCGTGGGAGTTAGGCATGCAATTCCATCAAGTTGATGTTGAGCCCTTGCTTAACAAAATGGGCATAGAGTATGAGCCTGAAGCCAAATATCTTGGCAAGGGAGGCAAATATATCGGACGACCTGCACCTGCGGCAGTAAACTGCGAGGAGGCACGTCACATTTATGAGATAAGAAGATAGTATTATGGCACATAGAGTTGTTATTGTAGGCGGTGGTGCTGCAGGTATTCAAACAGCACTCGAACTTAAGAGCAGAGGGATAGAGCCGATTATTGTAGAACGAGACATCGAGCTTGGTGGCAAGGCGCGTGGCTGGCATAAGCTATTTCCTCTGTTTACCCCTGCCAAAGATATTATAGACCCTCTTATTGCACGTTTACGCGAGGAACGCATCCGCTGTTTCTATGGTCAGGAGGTAACCGAGATAGCCTCCGACGGTGTTGTGCTACGCTCAGGGGAGCGCATCCCTGGAGATGCTGTTGTAGTTGCTACGGGCTTTACTCTCTTCGATGCACATCGCAAGCAGGAGTATGGCTACGGGCTCTACGACAACGTTATAACATCCGTAGATTTAGAGCGCATGATGAATAGCGGTCGCGTAGTGTTGACCGATGGTAGCGAGCCTCGTCGCATAGCCTTCCTTCACTGTGTAGGCTCGCGCGACGAGAAGGTCGACCAAAAGCATTGCTCAAAGGTATGCTGCATCACAGGAGTAAAACAAGCCATTGAAATAAAGCAGATGTTCCCCGATGCCGACGTCTTCAATTTTTATATGGATATTCGCATGTATGGTCCTGGATATGAGGAGCTATATCGCTCGGCACAGCAGGATTACAACATACACTTCATACGTGGCAGGATATCTGAAGCGGCTGAGACAATAAACAAACGTATTCAGATTAAAGCAGAGGACACGCTCACAGGTCGCCCACTACGCATGACCGTAGACATGCTCGTTCTGTTAGTAGGCATGAGTGCCAACTACGAAAATAAGAATCTTGCACAATCTGCAGGCATACCATTAGCCCCAAATGGTTATTTCCGTACACAAGATAGCTTCTTAGGTAGCGTAACATGTGAGCGCGAGGGAATATTCTTTGCTGGAGCAGCCACAGCACCCAAGAGCCTTGCCGACACTCTTGCCGAAGCCTCGCTTACAGCAAGTGCTGTGTGCAACTATATCAAGGTTAAATATACGAAATAGTCATTAATGTATGCGAAGTCTAAATTTTGGTTACGCAATTAGTCATCCTCGCGCTATTGACATGGATAACAACGACTTACGCAAAAGTCGCGCTATAATTGAGGAGATGCCAGAGCTACAAGCATGTATTAGTTGTGGTTCGTGCACTGCATCATGCACTGCTGGCAATATCACCAACTTTAACTTCCGCAAACTACACACATCGGTACGACGCGGTGAGTATAAGGGTGCCTACGAGGAGCTTAACAAATGTATGCTATGTGGCAAATGTCGCTTGGTGTGCCCTCGCGGCATTAACACACGCGGCTTAATAATGCTTATCAAACGTAAACTTGGCGACTTTTAAAGTGTAGACCTATGACATTCTTTGCCCCATTCACCATACCATTCATTGTTGGCTCTATTGTAATGTTTGCAATAATAGCCACAAAATGGATTACATGGATTATCCAACTACCGAAGGTTGATAGACGACTTATGCGCCATAATCTCCTTACACGCAAAACATTATATGCTATATGGGAGGTAATACGCGAGTCCCTCCTCCACGTGCGCATATTCAGAGTCAACCCCTTACTCGGATTTATGCACATGTCGTTAGCCTTTGGCTGGTTTCTTCTTATTGTCGTTGGCTGGATAGAGACGACGGTATACCTCGGCTGGCAGATGATACCCCTACAAGGTCACGTTTTCTTCAAATATTTCGCTCCTCTAAATGGTATAGATACCCATATTCATCTTTTTGACCATTTGATGGATGCACTGCTACTATTTGTCCTTATAGGCGTTGCTTTGGCATGGTTTAAGCGTTTCCGCGCACGCGCTATGGGTATGCGCCGCACAACACGCCATAGACTTCTCGATAGAGTGGCACTCACGGCATTATGGTTTATCTTCCCTGCACGCCTTATTGCCGAGAGTATAACATCCGCCATATATGGCAATGGAGGCTTCCTTACAGGAGGCATCGGAGGATGGCTGAACAACATCATCCACCACGATATACTCGTCGCGCTTTATGAGCCATCATGGTGGATATATTCATCGCTGCTTGGAGCATTCTTTATCGCACTACCCTTTTCGCGATACATGCATATCTTCACCGAGATACCCCTTATATTTTTACGACAATGGCAGTTGCGCCCAACATCTGAACGTAAGTCGTATGACAACTTCGAGATTGCTGCATGCTCACGCTGTGGCATTTGTATCGACCCCTGCCAACTACAAAGCGACTTAGGAATAAACGACACACAATCAGTCTACTACCTGCGAGATAGACGATACAACATGCTCACCCTCAAGGTTGCTAATAACTGCCTTATGTGTGGTCGCTGCGAGGCGGTGTGCCCCGTAGGCATCAACCTATCCACCCTACGCCTTAACTCGCGCGCTAAACGCCGTAACATACCACACGAAGGACGATATAAATATTTTGCAGGCATTGACCGCTCAAACGGCTCTGGTAAGATTGGCTACTTTGCCGGATGCATGACCACACTAACCCCAAGTGTTCAACGCTCCATGGAGAAGATATTTGAGGCTGTAGGCGACGAAGTATGGTATGCCGACAAAGATGGCGGAGTATGTTGTGGTCGTCCCCTTATGCTTTCAGGCGAGACCGACGCAGCACGTAAAATGGTGGTGTATAATACAGATCTCTTCCGTCGCTACGAAATCACAACACTCATCACAAGCTGCCCTATATGCCTACGTGTATTTAAGGAGAGTTATCGCTTGGATGGCATCGAGGTGCTACACCATAGCCAATATATCGATCGCCTTATAGCTGATGGTCGCCTTATGCTCGATGCAAGTAGCGAGGTATTCACCTACCACGACCCCTGTGAGCTGGGTCGCGGACTAGGCATCTACGATGAGCCTCGAAATATCCTCACTACCCTTGGCAGTCTTAGAGAGCCTTGGCATAATAGAGACAATGCGCTATGCTGTGGCTCCTCACTAGCAAATACGATTATCGACGACCAGCAACAACGTCGCATAGCAGAACGCATGACCACCGAGCTGGATGCCACAAAGTGCCATACGATTGTTACTGCGTGCCCGCTATGCAACAAAGCAATATCCCGTACCGCACACCACCCTACGCAAGATATAGCGGAGGTTGTCGCACGCAACATCCATCAAAATTGTTAACAACCTGTATAACTGCATATTAACAATCTCTACCGCAAAATAATATTGAAAATTTTAAATAATTATTTGGAGTGTTGGAATATTTGTATTATCTTTGCACTCACAATTAAGGAAAAACGGCATACGCCATTTAACGATACATCGCGGGGTAGAGCAGTTGGCAGCTCGTCGGGCTCATAACCCGGAGGTCGGAGGTTCGAGTCCTCCCCCCGCTACTTAAAAGGAGAAACTTAACGGTTTCTCCTTTTTTTTGTAGCGGGGGTCGGCCTCGAACGGCTCACATTTACATTCCCCCTAAATCCCCCTTTGACAAAGGGGGACTTGTGGCAAGACCTTGTCTTGCATTGCTTCGCAATATATGTGGCTATCTGATACACAGTGTAGTATTTCAAAGAACAAGTTATAGTTTGTGGTTCGATAGCTGCGTGATTCTTTGTCCCATTTTACAGTGATCCGTAATACTTGGTCAAAGAGTCCTCTAAAGGCTATTTACTAAAGCATATGTTTCGGAATATCAACTTGTGAGATTTGCGGAACTCACTCTTATGCATTATTGGCAATCGGTAGTTAGCTCTGTCGACTGCCTTTTTTAGTATTTTTGCGTGTGTGTTAAGTCTTTTTCGAACTTTGAGCGTTATATATTCGGAAGCGCGTTTCCAACAAACGACAACAAATTATGAAACTAACAACCGAAAACAAACAACTCACTCGCCTCGCTGAGCTAATGCAGCTAGAGCGCGACCACCTGTTTCAATACGCCTGCTATCGGTTAGGGTCTGCCACAGAGGCTGACGACGTGGTGCAAGACCTCTACCTAAGGCTCTGGAAACAAGGCGCACGACTTGCCGAGATTGAAGACCTGAAAGGCTATGTTTATCGTTCATTGATAAATAGTTGTACTTCAGCTTTACGCTCTCGACGACAGTTTGCAACTACCGAAACGCTCGATACATTGAGTAGCGATGACCTCGCTCCGAAAGATTTCGAACAAGAGTTTCGATTGATAGAGCGATTGATGGCACTCCTACCTGATGAGCAGAGCGAGGTGATCCGATTGCGAATCTATGGCGGTCGTCAATTTGACGAGATTGCCTCGATTTGCAACATTCCTCTAACAACGGCCAAATCGCGTTTTCGCTATGGCATTGACAAGTTGCGTGAAGCCCTCGAAAAACGCGGGCTGATTTAATCCACTACAAAAAGAGCAACATTATGAAAACTAACAACAATTTAGACAATTTTTCGGATAATCGCGTTGTGAATCTTCTCACACCACGTTTTACACCTACAACATCACTCGAATTTAAAGCACCTACACCACGCCGACGTCCGCTCTGGCAGGCAATACGCATTGGTACCGTTGCGGCTATGGTTGCAGTGGTAGTTGTCATCGGCATTAGCGGAGTGCAGACCAGCACCGCCCGCGATGTTGTCGAGCGAGCAATGACTCAACTTCTCGAATCGGATAACTACCTCGTTCAATTCACTGCAAATGTTACCGAGAACAAGAACTCACGGGAGCTCTATGATATTGATTTCGATGGCACTCCGAGGAAGGGTATCGTTGAGATTCGCAAAGAGGAGTCGAATGTTATAATGGCTATCAAATGGCAGGACGAGGCTCGTACTATGGAACTCTATAATGGCGAGAGCTATCAACGCTACCAGAATGGACAATTAGTACTCGAACGTCCCCACGGAGGAATCGACCTCTCCCCGCTTGCCTCACTCGAAAAATTGAAACCGTATGCTGCTGCAATGGGCTGGTTGCTTAAATTCCGCGAGGAGGGCGATATGGTCTTAGTCAGCACCAGGGGCGACAAGGTCGAGATAGTTGCCCGTTTCTCAAAAAGCGAGGGTCGCCTGCTCGGTGTCGAGTGCTCAGGGCCATACAACGGTCAGCAGGTAACGGTACTCACCGTTGAGCGTATTGACTTCGATGTGCCACCCACTGAGTAGGTACTAAATATCCTTTTATGACAATACCTCCCCCTTGGGAACTTTCCGCTTATAAACTCTAATTCATTATTGGCAATCGGTAGTTAGCGCTGCCGATTGCCTTTTCATATCTTTATACCCAACGTCATAAATCTAATAACACGCTCAAAGTTATCTACAAATCGGTTAGAAATTTCGATATGGTATCCTACTAAAGAGGACAAAGTTTTTCCTCTTTTGGCTTATTGGTCAAAATTAGTAGATGAAATCGGAGCAAAAGATTGATTTTCTTATATTTACACCATTTGAGTTAAAATGGATAAAAAGTATGTCCCAAATATGGGCGTCATACCCTCGTCAGCTGAGGCTACTTAATGCTTGGTATGTCAACCTCGCTTACATCCGATATAGGCTTAACAAAATTCACTACCGAGTCGACACTCATATCCGACAAGCCATTCTCCAATAGCGTATTAAACAACGCCTCCTTAACATGCGATATACCCTCGTCGTACTTATATACAGATATCCACACCTGGGCAATCATGTTAATATGCAGGCGGTCACTCGAATCAAATAATATTATCGGATATGGAGACTTCGCCACCTCAGGGACTTTCTCTACAAGTGCCTGAGCAAGCATCTCACGCACCTTGTATGAATCAATCTCCTTCTGCACCTTAAAGGCTATATGCAGACGCTGATAGTTGCCTGAGAAGCTGATATTCTTGAAATCCTTATCGAAGAACTGATTGTTAAAGATTGAAACGATAGCACCGTCGTCTGTCTCAATAAGCGTTGTGCGGTACTGAATGTCGATTACCTTGCCACGACAACGGTCACCAAACTCAACATAGTCACCAATCTTTATACGACCCATCATCAAGATTATACCACACAACAGGCAGTCGAAGGTATCGCGTAGCGCAACACCAAGACCAATGGCAAGACCACCAAGAGCGGCAAGAATACCGATGTAATTAACACCCATATGCGCCAAAGTCGATATGATGAATAGTCCCCACACAAGAATTGCAAAGACATGACGACACAGGTTAATGGCTCCCACATCAGCCCTCTCCTTAAAATATGCTCTAAGGATATAGTTCACAAGACGGATAAAGTAGTTTATCAGTATTATGTTTACAATGGTAAAGAGGATGAGTTTTATCGAAATATATACGATGCCCGGTAGATCAATGAAGTGGTAGTTGAATAGTTTGGTAAACCACTCCTTAATGCTAAAAATATGCACACACTCAAGGACACAGACAGCATAGACGATAAATACGGACATCGGCTTGAATAGCCATGTAAATGTAAATGGTCGCCACGACTTCTGATACGCAGTCTTATCAATAGCGATGTGTCTACTCTCGATACGGTGTAGGTAGCTGAAGAAGCATGAGAGAATGAGGTGACCAATAATGAATATTGACCACGACAATGTCACGTATATAGAGAGGTAGTAGTAGCCGAAGAAGTTCATCCCGAAGCATACGATAAATACCAATACTGCCAACAAACTAACATAACGGTCGAGTGCCAAAAGTCGGCGATGCATGTGCGTAATCACATATATCTGCGCTATGATAAATAGCAACAAGAGGATGGGATATGTTATTCGGATGACATTTATATCGACCAATAACATACGGTATAGGATGATAACCAGCGACATGGCAATTGTCGGCATGTACGACAACATCGTAGGCACAAGCAGATTGCTATTGATGCGCAGGAGCACACTACAATTCATCAACACATACATCATACACACCTCAATGGCGAGGTTGAGTGCCGAGGCGAAGAAGGGGTTGTCTGTGAAGGCGACCCTAATGATGAAGTATGTCACGGTAACTGCCATCCAGCCGCAAAAAAGCGAGAAGATAATACGGTGTTTGTGTATGAGTTCCCATCTGCGGAATAACCCCCTATGGTGCACAAAGAGCGCAAGCAAAAGACCAACTATGAATGCAATGAGTCCCGAAACAATGATAAACTGTCTCTCTGAATTCCACTTCTCCTGGAACTCCCAGCCGTAGTAATGCTCATCAAAGAAGATGCCCTTAAGAGTATTGGCACACCCCTTCCAGTTCTCCGCGAACTTCATACCAAAGACCACGTGTGTGGGCTGTTGGTCAGGGGTTAAAAGAAGTGAGTTTAGAATATAGTTATAGTTATTGTTAATCTCTGTCTGAAGTGTTGCGACCTGAGCCACCAGCATCCTATATCTCTCAACATCCTGCTCAATCTCTGCGAGGAGCTTGTTGTGATTGATAAGCACCGACTCAAGATACCTTAAACCCTCGATGCGACCACGTCTTGCCTCGTCATCCAAAAATTCGGGGTCTATATCGTTTAATGTCTGGTACAACAGCTTGCATCGCTCCTGCGCACGGTCGTAACTCTCCTTCCACTGTTTTATAGGGAAGTCCGTGCGATGGAAGTCGTCACACAGATTCTGCGCCACCTCAGCAGCGTATGCCGTACCAAATGTATACTGCTCCTGCTGCGAGTAGAGACTCAACATTGCAGATGTCAACTCCTTGTTGAACCTATCCAACTTCTCTCTGTACTCGCCACGCGCAAGGAGAAAGTCGTTCTGAATGGTTGTTACATGCTCTGCGAACACCTTAAGTTCCGAGCGGAGCATAATCACAGTCTCGTTAATACTGTAACCCCTAAGCACAGCATGTGTAGGATGCGCACTAAAGAGTAAGACAAGCATGACTGTCAACAAATAAAACAATCGTTTCATATATAAGTCCCCGAGTTAGTAGTATCGAATTGCACAAAGTTAGTAAAAAATCACATACATCGTCTTTTAGACAAAAGTTTTTTATAGACTTTTTAACCACTTTTCAAACAGCCACTTTAATAATTGGGGCTTATTGGTCAAACCATGACTATACAAAAAAACGACCCTCGAATGAGAGTCGTTGTGTTGGGCTACCTGGATTCGAACCAAGAATGACAGGACCAGAATCTGTAGTGTTACCATTACACCATAGCCCAATAATTTTGTTTTGACGGTGCAAAAGTAGAACAATATTTTGAAATAACAAAGGATTTTGCAAAAAATTTTCATATCTTTGTTAAGATTTTTGCAATATACTCGAAAAGTAACGTATAAAACATATTGATTATGAACAACATCAAGTCACGATTAATCGTAATGAATTTTCTGCAGTTTGCAGTGTGGGGAGCCTATCTTACATGCGTAGGACAGTTCTTGGGACGTGTAGGCTTAGGTGCTTACATCTCGTGGTTCTATGTTGCGCAGGGCGTAGTATCAATCTTTATGCCTGCAATTATGGGTATCATCGCCGACAAGTATGTACAACCACAACGCCTTCTCGGTATCTCACATCTCCTTGCCGGAGGCTTCATGCTCGTTGCAGCATACTTTGGCATTCAGGCTACGGACCTCGCGGTGGCAAATGCTGCGAATGCCGACTACGTGGCAAACATCTGGCCTATCTTCATCCCTTATGTTTTGAGTGTAGCATTCTACATGCCTACCATAGCATTGTCAAATACAGTAGCTTTTGGCACGCTCACACGCTCAGGCTTGGACTTTGTCAAGGCATTCCCACCTATCCGCACATTGGGAACAGTGGGTTTCATAGCCTCAATGTGGCTTGTAAATAGCGTATCGTTTGGCTTGGCAGAGAACGCACAGTTTACCTATATGCAGCTTATAATCTGCGGTGTGTTGGGTGTGATACTTGGTGGCTACTCATTCACTCTACCAGAGTGTCCGCTCACCAAAAGCGAAGAGAAGAAGAGCCTCGCGGAACGTTTGGGTCTCGATGCATTCGTGCTCTTCAAGTCTAAGACTATGGCTATGTTCTTTATCTTCTCGATGCTTTTAGGTGTGTCGTTGCAGATTACTAACGGCTATGCTACATCCTATATCAATAGCTTCCAGAGCATCTCAGCTGACTGGTTTGCATCAAACCCTACGATGCTTGTCTCAATATCGCAGATTTCCGAGGCATTGTGTATCCTTATGACCGCCTTCTTCCTCCGCCGCTTCGGCATTAAGAACGTTATGCTCATCGCGATGTTCGCATGGGTATTGCGCTTTGGACTCTTCGGCTTAGGCACAACGACCACAACCATTGGCGTTGTGGCACTCATAGCATCATGCTTGGTATATGGCGTGGCATTCGACTTCTTCAACGTGTCGGGAGCGATGTTCGTGCAGCAGGAGGCACCTCAGAGCATGCAGGGCAGCGCACAGGGATTGTTCATGCTTATGACAAACGGTATCGGTGCTTCGGTGGGTACCTATATCGCTGGTAAGGTTGTAGACCACTTCTGCACCTGGGAGGGCGGATATCTCGTGTCACGTCCAGAGTTTGCTGGCGAGGGCTGGGAGACCACATGGTTTATCTTCGCGGGCTACGCCCTCGTTGTGGCACTCGCATTTATGCTTTTGTTCCGCTATAAGCACGACCCAAAACGCTTTTAAGGGGGAAAGTGAAAAGTGAAAGGTGAACTTTGCGTTTAAGGTGAGAGCAGAACAAGTTTACTTGTTTTGCCGAGCCGTAGCAAAGTAGAGGCATTACGTAGTTTTGCCTTTGCCTCAAAAGTATGGTGTCTGCGACACTCTTATTCACTAATAATTTCTCTCTTCTCATTACTAACTTGTAACTGGTTATGTCTCAGCAACCCTTAGCCGAGCGTCTGCGTCCTCAGAACCTCGACGAATACATAGGACAAAAACACCTCGTTGGCGATAATGGCGTATTACGCAAGTTTATCGCCACGGGCAGTGTGCCATCGTTTATTTTGTGGGGACCTCCGGGTGTCGGCAAGACTACTCTTGCACGCATTGTCGCCTCGGCACTAAACCGTCCATTCTATACCCTCTCGGCTGTTACGTCGGGCGTTAAGGATGTCAGGGAGGTTATCGAGAAGGCGAAGAATCAGCACCTCTTCAATGCGCGTTCGGCATTTCTGTTTATCGACGAGATACACCGCTTCAGCAAGTCGCAGCAGGACTCGCTGCTGGGTGCCGTGGAGCAGGGCGTTGTGACACTTATAGGTGCCACGACGGAAAACCCCTCGTTCGAGGTTATCTCGCCACTGCTCAGCCGCTGCCAAGTGTATGTGCTTAAGCCCATGGACGATACCGAGCTACGCACGCTCCTCGACCGCGCCCTTACTACCGACGAACAACTTAAGAAGCGCACTATCGAGGTGCGCGAGACCGAGGCACTCTTCCGCTTTTCGGGTGGCGACGCACGTAAGCTGTTGAATATCCTCGACATCATCGTGGGTGCTTCGGATGGCGATATCACCATCTCCGATGAGCGTGTCACGGAGTGCCTGCAGCAGAATATCGCCCTCTATGATAAGTCGGGCGAGCAACACTACGATGTTATCTCGGCATTCATAAAGTCTATCCGTGGTAGCGACCCTAACGCCGCCATTTACTACCTCGCACGCATGCTTGCCGGTGGCGAGGAGCCACGCTTCATTGCCCGCCGCCTGGTGATATCGGCATCGGAGGATATAGGTCTTGCAAACCCTAACGCACTGCTTCTTGCTAATGCCTGCTTCGACACGGTGCATAAGATAGGCATGCCTGAGGCGCGCATCACACTTGCCGAGACCACCATCTACCTCGCCACAAGCCCTAAGAGCAACTCGGCATACGCCGCAATAAATCAGGCACTCGCCATGGTCGAGCACGACACTACTAACCGCCCTGTGCCTCTGCACCTGCGCAATGCCCCTACCAAGCTTATGGGCGATATGGGCTATGGTGCCAACTACCGCTATGCCCACGACTATGCCGGCAACTTTGTCGAGCAGGAGTTCCTGCCGGAGTCGCTCAGTGGCACACGCTTCTACACACCCAATATCGGCAATGCGCAGGAGGCAAAGATCGCCGAGCGTATGCATGCACTATGGGGCGATAAGTATGATAAATAATAGATTATTGTTGCCATGAGACTACTACTCCATATCGCTGTTCTATGCTCGATTGTGTTTGTTGGTTGCACCACCGACAAGCGCACCGCCGCGCTTATCCGCCACGCCGAGGATATCGCCATCGAACACCCCGATTCGGCACTTAGGGTTATTCGCTCTATTGACCCACGTGCCTTGCGTGGCGACCACGATATCGCGCACTACCAACTTGTCTATAGCGAATCGCTATACTACAACATTATCGACAGCGATAACGACTCTCTCACGCGCCCTATGGCAGAGTATTATCTCTACGACGACAACCACGCCGAGCGTGCGAGGGCTATGTACCAGCACGCCCTTGTGCGAGTAAATGCGAAGAATAATGCCGAGGCTATGTACTACCTCAACGAGGCTGAGAAGTCGTTGGAGCACACCGATAACCCACGCCTTGCAGGCATTGTGCATCGCCAAAAAGGAGAAATATATGGCGAGGAGTGCTTGTTTGCCAACTCATTACAGGAGTATGAAACAGCATATAAATATTTTGACACTTGCAATCTCACATATCACAAACTTGTTACCCTTTATGATATTGGTAAAGTATATAGATCATTGAATGAGCATGAGAAGTCTATCGAGACACTTACTCCGCTTATTGATATGTGTTTGGATGTAGGAAAACCAGAGTTATTAGACTGCATAATAATTGAATTATCGCTAAATTACATCTATGTTGATAAAGTTGAGGAGTGTAGTCATTTAATTAATTTATTTGAGCAGAACGATTGTACAAAGTATTTTGATCAAGAGTATTATTTATTAAAAGCCATAGTTGAAGCACATTTTAATGCACGAGATAGGGCTTTGATGTATCTTGCTAAGGCGTTAGAATACCCATCTAATGACTATATCCAGACAGAGTTCCTTGCACATATAGTATATAAGAAACTCAACTGTTTAAACGAGGCGTTACACTATCTATCATTGAGTGAGCAGAGACAGGATAATATAGTATTAGAAGTATTACACCAACCTGTGTTGAATGTTCAAATAGAGTTACTAAGAACCGATTTAGAGAGCGAGCAGCGACAATTACGATATAACAAAAGTATAACAATCATATTAATTGTTGTAATTGTATTATCGTTATTTGCACTTTTATTATATCTGCGTTTTCGTAAGGTTAAGCAGGATAGAGATATTGCAAACTATGTCTCTATTATAAATGAATTGCAGCAATCTATCAAGGATGTAAACTTAGCATCTGAAGAGAAGTTTGTGGAGTTGCATTTAAATGATTTTATTACGATAAATGAGATGTGCGAAATATTGTACACCTATGGAGATACATCTCAATTATCAACCAAACTAACAAATGGCGTTTATAACTGCATTGAGTTAATACGTAGTAATCAAGAGTACCTCGATAAACTTGAAAAGATTGTAAACCATAATCACGATAATATTTTTATCACACTGCGCAATAATAGTCCAAAACTCAACGAAAAAGAGTTGCGTTTTGTTTTGTATGTTATACTGGGATTCTCCTACAGATCCATATCAATACTCATTGGTGTAGATACAGCAGCTATTTCACGCCTAAAATATAAGATAAAGATCAAGCTCAAAGAGGCAAATAACGAACACCTTTCAAATAAGATCTTTGCAGGAAAATTATAAACACTTGATTAGCAAATAAATAACCTAATAGAAAGTATCGTCTTTAACGTAACTTATTGATAATCAATAGGGGGAGATTTTAATAATCTTCCCCTATTTTAATTTACTGTATTTCAATTAGTTAACTTTCTGTAGAGGGAGATTTTTATGGCATACATTTCTTGATTTTATGTTTGTTGTGTGCTAATTTTGCAATAGACAAAAACCTTAAAATCTAACTTCTATGAAACCTTCTTATTACAAATTTGTAGCACTGCTACTTGCATTGTTTATAGGTACTACAGCCTATGCAACAAACCCTATTTATGACGAACCTATAACTATTGAAATAAGCAAACAAAAGCAAGATAGACCAGACATCAAACCTCGTTCTCTTGTCGAGCAAGATATCGAAGCAACTTATTGTGATGGAATATTGACTGTGGTGTTTAATGAGAATCTTGGAGATTCAAACATTACAGTAACAAACATATCTTCGGGCGAGGTATGGAGCGATAGCGTAAGTGGCTACGGCATAGCAACTCTATTCCTTTCGGGTGATGAGGGATACTATTATATAAGTATAGAAACCGACAATGGACAATACACTGGAGAGTTTGAATTATAGTAAAACTCCCATATTATATAAACCTTAAAACTATTAAACTATGAGAAAGTTTTTATATTTGATACTTATGCTTGCAGTTGCGGGCGTGGTATCGTGTGAGAAGGAGCCTGAGGTGAAACCTACACCTCCTGAGCCAACACCACCCGAAGATACTTATAATTGGATTACTGAAGCAGAGTTGATGGGAACATGGGAGCGTTGGGAGGATGATGCTAATGATGAGAATATTAAATTGAGATATGTATTAGGGCTGTATAAACCAAGAGAAAAAAGGGGTTGGATGTACTTTTGTAGAGAACGATATTGTAATGGTAAGTATATCAATTTTACTACAAAAGGGTCGTCTGAATTCAAAATAATAGATGGTAAATTATGCGACGTTTCCAATAAAGATAAAGTGTATGAGTACGAGTGTAGTGTAGAGGATGGTGTTCTTTCAATAACATTTATGGAAGATGGAATAACAGAGACTTACACACGATGTCCTGATATCAGTTATAAGTTTGTGGGAGACTGGTCAGCGTACGAGCCATACGGAGAGAATCAACTTCTCCATAAGCACTATCAATTTATATCTGTAGAGGATGGCTTCTACTATGATATCGTGACTGAGCGTAATGGTGCGTATGTTGAAGATAGCAGAAGTATATATTTTAAGTATACATTTGATGATACAACATTAAATATTAAATATATCTCAGGCGGACGTGCAAATGAGACGTTCGAGTATAGCTTAAGTGGCACAGACCTATATTTGAACGGTGAGTGGTATGAGAATTTCTACGAAGCACACGTTTCTAAGTAACATAAATGCAGCATAACTACAGCAGGGTGTCACGATACCGCGACACCCTGCCCCTTAAAACTATTAATGAAAAATTTTGTATCTTTGCACTAACACTTGCAATGGTTGCGGTGTCGTGCCAAAAAGAGGTTATCATAGATGGCAATTCAGTAGAGCCTACTACAAAAGAATAAGAATGACGATAATTACAAAAATGATTTAACTATACTATATAATATTGAGCCTAAATAATGTATAAAGCCATGAAAAAGAATTGTTTGCTACTATTTGTAATCTCGGTATTACTAACAGGTTGTTATAAGGAATATGGAGGTTTTGGAGATATATCTCAATGCGAAGGTTTGCAGGAGACAATTGACAAAATCAAAAACTCTCCTATTATAGATGATAAAGTTCTTTTGGAGACTTTACAGACTACAAGACTGGCTAAGATAGATGAGTACTATAAACAGAACAATGGAAAGTGGGAATACCTTCATATGCTTTCGAGTCATTCAAGTACAATATTATGCTTTGAGAATGAAGCATATACATTCTCAAAATATGTGTTTGATGATGAAATAAAAATCTCTGAGCCATATCCTCTAACGTATGATGCTGATACCAACACGTTCTACACAACAAGTCAAATACACCACACGGAGCATAAGGCAGTGGTAAAATACTTTGATGGTGAGATAATCATACTTGATGGTCTATTTATGCCACGACATGATATGTACAACGAAGATTATGCCGAGTATCGCTATATTACTACATTCCGTTTAGAGAAGGAAGGACGAGAATATTGCGAAGGATTACTATAGTTACATGTAATAACTGCGCAGAGGCGAAGACGCAGTCGCACGAGACGTTATAGGGGCGTTAGTGCAAAATACAAAATTTTTCATTAATAGTTTTAAGGGGCAGGGTGTCGCGGTATCGTGACACCCTGTTCTCTTTTTCGTGGGTTTTATTGCCAACTATGACATTTTGTCACTATATTTGCACAAATTTGGCATAATTGTAGTTTTGGCATAGTGATTGACACGCCTAACTACAAAACAGAAATAAATTTATAAACTAAAAATATAAAAAAACTATGGCAGTAAAACCACTTTCAGACCGTGTATTGGTGATGCCCAATCCGGCAGAGGAGAAGACCGCGGGAGGTCTATTCATCCCAGACACCGCTAAGGAGAAACCACTTATGGGTAAGGTGATCGCAGTAGGTCCTGGCACCGCAGAGGTGAAGATGGAGGTTAAGGTTGGCGATACCGTGATGTATGGCAAGTATGCAGGCGCAGAGCTCAACTACGAGGGTGAGACATATCTCGTGATGAAGCAGGCGGACATCATCGCTGTAATAGAGTAATAACACGTAAACAACAAAACGAAAATGGCTAAGGAGATTAAATATAACGTAGAGGCGCGCGAGCTCTTGAAGGAGGGTGTTGACGCGCTATGCAATGCTGTGAAGGTAACTCTCGGTCCTAAGGGTCGCAACGTAATCATCGACAAGAAGTTCGGTGCACCACACGTAACAAAGGATGGCGTAACAGTGGCTAAGGAGGTAGAATTGGAGGATGTATTTGCCAATATGGGTGCGCAGATGGTACGCGAGGTAGCATCAAAGACCAACGACGACGCTGGTGATGGTACTACAACGGCTACAGTACTCGCGCAGTCGCTCATCTCGGTAGGTATCAAGAACGTTACTGCAGGTGCTAATCCTATGGATCTCAAGCGCGGTATCGACGCAGCGGTAGCTAAGGTTGTGGAGTCATTGAAGGCTCAGAGCCAGGTTGTTGGCTCCGACTTCGACAAGATCGAGCAGGTTGCAACAATCTCTGCAAACAACGACTCTAAGATTGGTAAGCTCATCGCCGAGGCTATGGCAAAGGTGAACAACGAGGGCGTTATCACCGTTGAGGAGGCTAAGGGTACTGAGACTCACGTAGATGTTGTTGAGGGTATGCAGTTCGACCGTGGCTACATCTCGGCATATTTCATCACCGACACCGAGAAGATGGAGGCTCAGCTCGACAAGCCATTTATCCTTATCACCGACAAGAAGATCTCGACAATGAAGGAGATTATGGGCATCCTTGAGCCAGTGGCTCAGAGCGGTCGTGCGCTGCTGATCATCGCCGAGGATGTGGATGGCGAGGCGCTGTCGGCCCTGGTGGTGAACAAGTTGCGTGGCACGCTCAAGATTGCCGCCTGCAAAGCCCCCGGCTTCGGTGATCGTCGCAAAGA
>JAGBUS010000100.1 GCA_017630735.1 Alistipes sp.
AGTAGCCGTTATTATTAATAATGCCACCGCCCGACGAGAAATACTCATCACCGAGCTTTGCAAAGCCGTGACCACACGCATCGTGGATAAGACGATTAGCAAAGAGCGCATCATCGCCACACAACGAGAAGAACGACAACGTACCGCCATTACCATAATTCTTCGTAGTGTTGTACTTTGGCGAGGACATATAGCAAACACCAGCATAGACGTTGCTATTCATAATCACGATAAGTGTCGATTCGTCGATGCGTGGGCCATCGTTATACTCATACTCTTGCTCGCCAAATATCTCCTTAGCATAGCTATATACGTCGCCAGTATCGCCATCAATAGAGACACCATCACTCTTAACCTTGCAGTTAAGTGCAGTCTCGCCATAAGTATAATCGTTGCTACAACCCTCACGCCTCGACACCAGATTAACCATATATACATTAAATAGGTGTCTAAACGAGGTGTAAGGCTCTTTGCTAAAGAATGCCTCCATAGCCTTGCGCATATCTGCCTCGTAGCGACCCGACGCCACCTGTCTATCCGAATAGCCATCACCCATGAAGACAATATCGATACCATTACCCTCAGATGCGCTTTGTAGAGCTACATACTTACCATCTGCCGCGTAGTCAGAAGATATGTAATTAGGATCGTTAGGCGCATACATCAATGCATCGTCGTTGCTCTCACCAGAGATTGTAACGATATTATATCTCTTCCAACCTGTATGTTTCAGATATGCGCTAATGGCACTATCAGGAACACGTATAGTCATACCAGCAGGGAAAACATTATCGTCACCAAGCGCAGGAGGCGTTGTAGCCAAACACGTAACACTTGAGAGGCTACTACAATCATAGAATGCTGCACCATCAATTAGAGTTACACTTGCAGGGATAGTAACCTCAGCAAGCGACAAGCAACAATAAAACGCTTGCGCACCAATAAATGTAATATTATCAGATAGCTCCACACTCTGAAGATTAGTACACTCATAGAATGTATACGCATGCATTTTTGTGACACTATCAGGAATGGTAATGCTAGTTAATGTATTGCAAAACTCGAAGGCTCCTATTGAGCTACCCTCTACACCAATAGTTGTAAGCGCGCCATTAAATGTCACTACCCACTCATTGCCAACCTTCTCGTGTGATGCAACCGAAGCATTGAAGAACTGAGTACGGAGCGTAAGAGGATTGCCATCTGTTGTCGTATAACGAATTTCATTACCCGTAGTTGGCTTAACCACAGGATCGTCACCATCGGGGTCATCACCATCATTACCACCATTATCATCACCTCCCTGGTCGCCACTTTCGTCATTGTCTCCGCCACCTGGGTTGTCGCCATTACCACCCTCTGAGTCATCGCCACCGTCGCCACTACCAGAGTTATCGCCCTCAGAGCCACCACCAAGCAACTCCTCGGGGAGTGCCTTGATAATAAGACAACCCCAATATGGGTGTTGCTCATACGCCTTAATAGACACTTCAGGAACATATGCGATAACACCTGCAGGGAATACATCTTGTTTGTAGCTTGAAGATTGGTTTTTAAGCGTTGGAGGTGTTACAGCAAAAACATTGACTGTATTTAAGTTGCTATTATTAGCAAACGCTCCACTATCTATAGTAGTTACACTTGCAGGAATATTAATTGTTGTCAATTTTGCAGCAAAGAACGACTGAGCGCCAATAGTCTGAAGATTTGCTGGCAAAACCACCGACTCAAGCGCAGAGCAGTTATAGAATGAGTAGTTGCATATCCTTGTCATATCATCAGGCAGCACAACACTCTTTAGCGTCTTCATACTCTCGAATGCGCCATTCCATGCACCTTCAACGCCAAGCATACTTAGATTATCATCAAAGGTTATAACCCACATATCTTCACGTTGCTTATGCGAGGTGATTGTAGTACCAAATCTATCCTCTATCAAATCAAGCTGTTTGCCGTCAGTTGTAGTGTACCAAATCTCGTTGCTTGCAGGCTTCTCAGTATTAAACTCAGCCTTTAATGCTGCCATAGGCTGAATGTTGTTACGCTTAATGGCAACACTTTTATTTGTTACTTTCTCATACACATTACCATTAACATCGGTCACACTCATCGTGAAACCCTCCTCAAATGTAGTTGGAGGCACAACAATCCAAAACGTTGTCGGATTGTTGACATCTGTGCTAAGCTTAACGCCCTCACCACAATCAAGAGTAATAACAGTTGTCGCCTTGCTATTCATCGCAACGGATGGAGTACCGCCATAGGTCGATGTGATAGTGGCAAGACCTGCCAACTTCTCCTCCTTGTTGCCCTTTATCGCGATACTTTTTACCGAAGCATCGCCATAAAGTCTAAGCTTGAGATAATCACAAGCATTCTTAAAATAGAGGGTATTATCATCACTATTCTCAGCTACAGCAACCATAGTATTTGCACCACTGCCAAACGAATTCTCAGCATATAGCTGTGTTGCTGGTAACTCAAACGAGATAGCTCCATTTGTGTTGATGGTCGTACTCTGAACATAAGGATATATAGCATAGCTATTGCTAAGCGCACTACCTACGCCAGCAGGTGTTGTCACCAAATCAAAAGCACCACTACTATCTCCTGTACTGCCCTTAAAACGATACTGAAGATTGTAGGTTGTCTTAAAATATGATATCTCATCACCTGCACTCCAACGTATATATTTATCACTCTCGATGTATGTACGAGTATCCTCCGACACCTCTGCATAGAGAGTATCGGGAGCATCAACCATTACGCGATTTGTTGCAGGCTCCTCAAACTTTGCACACGCAAAGGCTACGAGAGCAATAATAACATATAATAACAATCTTTTTATAATCATCCCCATTAAAGGTTACCGGTTAATATCATTTTCACCACAACAGCAGTAAGCGATGTCTAAAACAATGTCTCTACTTCAACAACTAAAACATCGTGCTTTGTGCAGACAAAATTATAACAAATTTCCTTCCCGACCAATAAAAATGTGATATTATCCTAAAATAAATGCTCCAATCATAAAGATAATATTTTTACAAAGTTACAAATTATTATATGAAAAGCCTATGATATTAGATATTTTTAGTACAACCATTATTGAAAATCATTGTTACAATATAGAATATCTTCTGATAATTATAGAGCGATAAGATCTCCAAAACCACACAAATTCGCCATAAATTTTCGATATTTTTTTTTGGGGGGGGGGTGTTTTTCGGGTGAAAATCAATGATTTTTCGGCGGTTTTGGGTGGGTCCGATTTCGCCGATAACTATCTCAAAATGAATAAAATAATATAGGAGTTCTGTTGGGACTCCTTATATTTTTTGTTTCTTTTATAGAAGTGATTAAAGGCATACCTGAGGCTGGCATCTTTACGGATTTGTCAGCCTCGCTTGTTTTATGATGTACCTCGATAGTAATTAAACGACAAACCTAACCCAGGTCTTCGCTGCCTGCCATGGGGATAAGTAGCGCAGGCAGGAGCCGACCTCTTGCGAAGTTGGCTCCACTCTCTTGGAGTGATGCAGTAGTTATAACTCGCAATAAAAAGTCAAACTTAATCAAACCAATTTTTCTGCTTAGCCAATATTTTGCGGTATTCCACCAGTTTTTTATATGCTCGATGATACTTTTGCAAACGCTTGAAGTCTTGTTCTGTTAGTTCATTAAGGCGGCGTATATCCATATTATCGGCAAGATCTTTTATCTTAACTGCCACAGCCAATGGATTTGTCTTGACACGCTCAATAAATGCATCATACGGTTCATCTTCCGATAGTTTGGTAACACATTTCAACGCCTCAATAATTTCGGTTGTAAATCCCTCTGCTTCTAACCTCTCAAAAGTCCAGTCGGTATCTTCGATCACATCGTGCAGTACTCCGACAATCTTCTCACTGACACTATGGACAGCAACCATCACTCGAAGAGGATGGTCTATATATTCGTTACCAGCCTTATCGACTTGTCCTTTATGCGCTTCTTTTGCTATATCAATCGCTCTACGTAGCAACTCGCTCGTTCTCCATTCATAGTATTCAGGCTCATTCTGTTGCACAACATCTCTTGGAATCTTCCAAAGGTCAATATAGTTCAATCCTGCTAATCGTTCATATTCATATGCTAAATCAAACTCACCTCGATGTAGGTACAACCGGAATAAATCTTCATACCTTTCTATTTGACTTGTTGTTTGGTTATACTCTTCCTCTGTTATAGGAGCCTTTTCCCATTGCCGTATCAATATCCATTTTTCATCTTCCGTCAAGGCTTTTATATTTGATGCGTAAAAAGCTCTCTTTCGATAATCAAAAACCTTACGCTGATTGATTGACATAAGTTCATCTACGGTGAGGTCATCTATCTCAAATATTGATTTATACGGAATCATGATTATTTTTCGTTAAGTGCTATTCTGTATTGAATAGGATAATTAGCATATTCTTCCATACTTCCCTTTATAATAGCAATCTTTCCTGTCTTATTTTCTAAACTATAATCATATACTCTGTAAAGGTAGTAGTTATCCTTATGTTGTTTACTAAATTCTAATTCTCTAGCTGACAAGTAAAAAGGTGTATTAAAGTCTCCTTTTGTTGTTTTAACTTCTATATATCGTTCAGTTCCATCATCATTATAAGATAGAATATCATAGCCATATCCATCTCCACCTCTTTCGATAGACTTATGAATACATTTCTCCCCAAGTACTTTCAGTCTTTCATTTTCGACACGAATCACAAAATGTTCACCCCATCTTCCTAATGACTGTTGTTTTGATGCCTCCTTAATATAGTCAATATTGTTTTTTGAGGGTTTAAATATTATTTTGGGAAAAGGTAGAAGCTCTAAAGACTCTCCATCTACCAATTTGATACTATTGCATTTAAATGTTCTTTCATTCCCATCAAGATGAGTACATATAGAATATATAAATGTTTGCGTAAGTAGATTTCCTTCTGAAAAATCGGTTAGCTCCTTTTTATCGATAAATTCTTTATACAATTTCAATAAGTCCAAATCTTGCAAGATAACTGACTTGACTTCATTACAAAACCTTGTATAACTAATTATATTGGTTATGTCTCCTGTTCGATGGCGACGATAGGAATTCTCTGACTTTAGTATAGTTGCGGCTTTTTCAAAAATATTACTTATGTATAAGTAGTACTTTGATGGATATCTTAACGCTAGAAGGAGTGCTATGGTTCTATCATCTTGTTTGTCGCTTTTTATCTTCCCATTGAAATTGCCTGCTTGATTATTGCGTAGAGTAATTTCTCGGAATCTATCGCGATAAATATTTACCCTATCCTCCAAGTCAAGGTCTTCATTAAATAATATTCCTAGTATTTCTCTGATATCATTTGCTGAATATTTGGCATTTGATGTAAGGCTATCAATTGGGGCAAAATACTTAAGATTAGCCGTTTTCTTAAAGGCATCGGTCAAGACTTGATATAAGTCCTCATTATCATCAAATATTCTTCTATAGTTATCTTGGAATGTCTTAACAGCATCCCACTTGTAAGCCTCAAGTTTGCAGATATCTTCTTCCCATCTTTTCTTAAATATCGGAAGATAAATTTCTATACCATTCTTCATAATACTAATATTAAGAAACTCTATATTGTTATACCATTGTCACCGACATAGTATGGAATTTCTACAAAGTTACAACTATTTTGGCAGATGTGCTAATTCTTTGATAGCTTATTGAGCTTCTTAATAAGCTGAGCATTCTCTGCTTCTAATTGTTTAACCCTCTTTTCCTTGCGTTTTAGCGCACCTTTTAATCGCTGAAAGTCCTCGTGTGCTGGACTTGGAGTGAAAAAATTAATTAAGATTTCCATCTTTTGATCGCGCTCCCACTCTGGAAGTGCAGCCATCCATTTTACAAATTCTTCTAACATATGTAAGTTGTTTTGATTTTAGCACAAAGTAACACCGTGTTTTTGACAACTTATGACAAATTCTAAATAAAAAATAGAAAAATCGGTACTTTTTCTCTCCTCATCTCTTTACCTCATTCGCCTTACACATATTCCTCGATCTTCATTGCAAACAACTATGGAGCATTGTTAGTAATAATTTCTCTTATTAGGAAAGCAGTAAAATAAAGTGCTTAACTTATTGAAAATAAAGTGGATAATACTTGCGTGTTCCAAATAGTGATGTTATGTTTGCACTACAATAAACAACTAAAACAGAGTGAGTTATGAAGATCAAAAACGCAAAAGAGATTGCAAAGATTGACCGCCAGCTTGACCGACTTGAGGCAGAGTTCGCAACCATCAAGAAACGCGCAGATGAGCTTACCGCACAGTACAAGCGACTCTCACCAGAATATACCAGCTTGATGGAGCGCACCGAGCAGATAGACTCATTTTTATAATAAAAAACTACCTTAATTCAATAAGATACAAATATCAAACCATAGAAAACACGCGAATCAAACACGTAACTAATTAATAATCAATGTATTACCCCCCCCCCTATAAAAATTTAATTGTAGATTTATTGGAAAATAAAGGAAAATTTCACTAATTTTGTAACAGTTACAGATGAGAAGTTTGGGAGAATATATAATATATGGGATGTAATGTATTCTCATGTTTGTCGCTACATGATTTGTAAATAATCATACAGACTATAAATACTAAAATTAAAATTATGCGTAAAAATTTACTTCAGCTAATGGCTGTGCTCTTTACTGCCCTTAGCATTACAGCGTGTCAGCAGGACACTAACAATGTTACCCCCGAGACAAACGAGGTGCGATTTATGATTGGTACAGAGAACTGTTTGGGCACTCGCGCAATCAGCGATGGTACTGGTGCAACACAGTTATCTTGGGCAGTATTCAACGACCAGGGCGAGTTGATCCACAAGAAGGCGACAAAGAATGATGTTACAGATCTGCTTACAGAGAACGGTCACACAATGTCTATCACGCTTGCTAAAGGTCAGACCTACTGTGTGGCATTTTGGGCACAGAACCCTGAGTGTGAGGCTTACACCATTTCTGACGACATGAAGGTCACTATCGACTATACAGGCGTAAACAACGACGAGCTTCGTGACGCTTTCACAGCCGTTACAGAGCCATTCACCGTTGATGGTGACAGTGCTGTATCTGTAATTCTCCGTCGCCCCTTCGCACAGGTTAACGTGGGTGCATACCCATGGGATATGCAGTATGCAGTAGAGTCAGGTTTCTCAGTTTCCATGTCTGCAGCAAAGGTTGAGGGCGTAGCAAATGTTATCAACCTCTTTGATGGTTCAGTAGAGGGCGAGGTAGATGTTGAGTATACATTCAGCGCTATTCCTAATGAGGATCTTTTGGTAGATGTTGACGAGAATGGTGAGTTTGAGGTCTATGAGTATCTCTCTATGTCATACCTCTTGGCTGACACCACTTCATCTACACACAAGATGTCATTCACATTTACTAACGACAGCGAGGCTACTCTGGTATCACACCTTAACTCAGGTCTTGATTTTGTACCTATCCAGCGCAACTGGCGTACTAATATCTTAGGCCAGATACTCACCGGCGGCATCTCGTTCAACATCAAGGTTGATCCTATTTACGTGGATGATCACATCCACTACGTTAACGCGCTACCCTAATATTAAAAAATAGTTATAGGATTATTGAAATTAAAATTTCACTAACTTTATAACAGGTGCAAATAAGAGGGATTATAATTGACAACTAAACACATGGAGGGTGTAATGCACCCTCTTGTTTGTCACCACATGATTTGTAAATAATTATACAAACTCATTTATTCAAAATGAAAAATATGCGTAAAAATTTACTTCAGCTAATGACTGTGCTCTTTGCAGCCTTTAGCATTACGGCGTGCCAGCAGGATACTAACAATGTTACACCCGTATCAAACGAAGTTCGATTTGTGATTGGTACAGAGAACGGCATGACCACTCGCGCAATCAGCGATGGTACTGGTGCTACACAGTTGTCTTGGGCTGTATTCAACGACCAGGGCGAGTTGATCCACAAGAAGGCTACAAAGAGTGATGTTTCTGAACTTCTCACAGAGGACGGCTACACAATGTCTATCACGCTCGCAAAGGGTCAGACCTACCGCGTAGCATTCTGGGCACAGAACCCAGAGTGTGAGGCGTACACCATTTCGGATGATATGAAGGTCACTATCGACTATGCAGGCGTAAACAACGATGAGCTCCGTGACGCTTTCACAGCCGTAACTGAGCCCTTCACCGTTGATGGTGACAATGTTATATCTGTAATTCTCCGTCGCCCTTTTGCACAGGTTAACGTAGGTGCATACCCCTGGGATTTGCAGTATGCAGAAGAGTCTGGCCTCACAGTTGCCAAGTCTGCAGCAAAGGTTGAGGACGTAGCAAACGTTATCAACCTCTTTGATGGTTCAGTAGAGGGCGAGGTAGATGTTGAGTATACATTCAGCACTATTCCTAATGAGGATCTTTTGGTAGATGTTGACGAGAATGGCGAGCCCGAGGTTTATGAGTATCTCTCTATGTCATACCTCTTGGCTGACACCACTTCATCGACACACAAGATGTCATTCACATTTACTGACGAGAGCGAGACTGCTCAGGCAGCATATCTCCACTCAGGTCTTGAGTTTGTACCTATCCAGCGCAACTGGCGTACTAATATCTTAGGTCAGATCCTCACTGGTGACATCTCGTTCAACATCAAGATTGACCCTATTTACGTGGATGATTACATACACAGCGGTGGTCTCTACTACAACTTTACTGAGGACACACTCATCGAGAATAAGGTTTTTGCATTCAACACCAACGAGGGAGCTACATTCACATCGGAGAACAACAACCTCATCACAATGAACAACGTGACCTTCTCTGGTAGTGTTGAGCAGATTGCAATGGGCGAATATCGCAATAAGGGTAACTACGTAGAGTTCCGCAACGAGATGAACAATGTTGTGGCTGAGAATATGGTTGTCACCCATCCTGTCGGCATTGCAAATGTTGAGTCTGTGGACTATATGGCACCTCTATTTTTCTTGCGTGGTGTAACAACTTTGAACAACTGCAAGATTACTGGCACTACAAGTGTTGCTCCCCAGAAGAAGGATTACAACGGTACTATGCATGATGTAATAGCGTATGACTGCGGTGTACCTAATGGTTGCGAGGCTATCTTCAACAATTGCGAGGTTGACAAACTCTATGCTTGGAGTCACTCACAGATTACTCTTAAGAATACGAAGATGAAGTATATCCGTTGCAGCACTCACCACAACTCTGAGCCTAAGGCACATCTTACAATCGATGCTGGTTCTGTAGTTGATGAGATTGTCGTAACAAGTACAGAGTTGGCAAAGTTCCAGACTATTGATGGTAAGAAAACCCTTGTAGCAAAACAATGGGCTCCATCACTTATTATCAAGGCAGGTGCAACAGTTAAGCGTCTTGATATGAATGGTCGTCAATCAATCGACAAATATGGCAATCTCTCAGTTATTATTGAGGAGGGCGCAGTTGTTGAGGAGATTGTCAACGCGATAGATGAATTTTAATTCATAGAGTATTCTAAAAGTTCCCCTAAATTTTTATAAATGATAAAAAGAGTTCTGAACATAGTCCTGCTCGCACTGCTACTTGTGGCATGCGAGCAGGATAACCTTGAAAAGCAGCAACCTCAGACTGAAGTTGAAGTAACATTCAATTTTGAGTTTGAGGATGTTGCCATTACACGCGCCATAAGCGACGGCACAACTGCCGATGTGCTTATGTATGCGATATTCAATGCAAATAACAATGAGCTTGTAATAAGCAAAGCAGTAAAAAAGGATGCTACGGATGCTACAACCTCGAAAGGCCTTACCACAAGCATGACGCTTACCGGAGGAGTCAAATACAAGGCTATATTCTGGTTGCAGTCGAGTCTCTCAAATGCATACACCGTATCAGATGACATGAAGGTAAAGGTGTCGTATGCAAGCGAGTGCAACGACGAGACACGCGACGCCTTCTATGGCGTATCAAAGGAGTTTACCATTGACGATAGTAGCGTGGGCGTGATATTGCGTCGTCCCTTTGCACAGCTAAACGCTGGCGCATACCCCTTTGATTGTGAGTATGTAGAGGAGTTTCATGGTTTCGACATTACAAAATCGTGTGTTCGCGTGCGCGATGTAGCACACACCATCGACCTCGCAACAGGTGAGCTATCAGATTACGGCAGTGCATCGTTCAAACCCGGTGCCCTACCAACAGAGACTCTCAAAGCCGATGTGGATGAGAATGGCGAAATGGAGGACTACACCTATGTGGCAATGGCCTACCTTCTGGCCGATACAACACCTACAACACATAGCACCGAAATATTCTTCCTAAACGACGAGAACAAGGCTGTGATGTTCGAGAAGGATATCTCAAATAACGTAACACTTGTGCGCAACTGCCGTACAGATTTCGTTGGTCAGGTAGTTACAGATAATGGCAAAATCAACGTTCGTGATTATGTAGATGAGCCAAATACAGACTATGGCTATGTCTACTTCAACGTCGAAGAGGAGACGACTATGGAGAATACCATCTACAATATGTCGAGCCACGAGACGGGACTTCAGTTTGCAAGCGTATCGGGTCAGACAATCACCTACAACAATATGCTCTTCACGGGCGACATCTGGGTGATAGAGTTGGGCGAGTATCGTGGTGGTAGCTATGTCAACTACAACAACATCCTAAATAACGTTGAGTTGCGAAACCTCTCAACATCATCGTGCATTGAGTGTCACGAGTGGTACTTCTCACCCGCAGTAATTGCCTATGGCAAGACTGTGCTCAACGACTGCGTGATGAAGGGTGCTACGACCATCCGCCAGCCCGTGACCGATAAGCATGGCGTAACTCACGAGGTTATACCTTGCGACATTGGTGTGCGCAACGAGTCGGATGCATGGTTCTATGGTGGTGAGTACGGAACAGTCTTCGCATGGACACACGCCGTGGTGGAGCTTTACGACACGAAAATTGACACACTCTATTGCGGAACATGCGACTCTACCAAGCACTCATGGATGACCATCGGTGCGGGTACAACAATTGATAAGGTTATATGCTGCGAGCCACGTTGTCCATATGGCACAAAGGAGTATTCTACAACTATGACCATCAAGAGTGGCGCTAAGGTAGGCTCATTACAGCTTGTATCGACAGACGTAGAGTTCCTAATTATTGAGGAGGGCGCCGATGTAGGTCCAATCACCTGCGAGGGTATTGAGTATACCTACGAGGAGCTCCGCTCAGCAATGGGTCTATAATACACTTGGACTATGAATAGAAGCAATACGCAATTTAGCACATACAACAATGCGAGCTACTGCCTCGCAATTGTAATGTTAGCACTTGCTATGTTTATTCCTACGACGAGTGTCATGGCACAGAGCCACAAGATGGCCGATGACGCTCAGGTACGTGAGGAGATGCGCATACACTTTCGTGCGTCAAAGACATATATCGACAAGTCATATATGAACAACGACTCAGCGCTGCAACAAATAGTTGAGTGGGCTGAGAAACGTCAACGGGACTCTATGGTCGATGTTGTCTCTGTAGCGTTTTATGGCGCCTGCTCTCCCGAGGGTAGCGTGTCTTTTAACCACTACCTTAGTAGTACGCGTCTTTCTCGCTTGGAAAACTATGTGCGTCAGCGCGTAAATATCCCCGAAAATATTATCATACGTAACGATAATTACATCGCATGGGGAGAGTTGGAGCAGATGGTTGCAGAGTCTGATATCGAGAATAAGGATGACATCTTGGCCATCTTGCGAAGCCAGAACACATCAACAGGTGAGCAGCTTGATAGCCGTATTCATGCACTTAAAGCTATGGATAATGGCAAGACATGGCACTTGATATTCAATCGTTATTATACTCACCTACGTAATGCCTACATGGTAATTGTGACCCAGAAGAGTGAGTTGGCAGAACGACTTGAGGAACTTAGAACCCCTATACCACTCTCTGAGCCTACTCATTGCAACAATATTACAATTAGTCCTGCATCAATCATAACACCTGTAGTAGCTACAGCAACGCAGTCTCACTATATGTACGTAAAGACCAACCTTGTGGGTCTGGCACTGCTTAATGCGAATGTTGGAGTGGAATTCGACTTGGGTAACTACCTATCGTTAAACATTCCAGTATCCTACTCTGCGATTAACTACTTTACGCCTACTATCAAGTTCCGTAACTTCTCCGTACAACCAGAGTTGCGCGTATGGCCTATGAAGAATAACGATGGACTCTTTGTCGGTGCACACATGGGCTTTGCCTACTACAATTTTGCCTTTAATGGCGACTGGCGCTACCAGGATCACAATGGCACCTCACCAACTCTCGGTGGCGGTCTCTCGTTAGGTTATCGTATGCCAATAAGCCGAGATAAGAATTGGAAGTTGGAATTTGCCGTAGGTGCTGGCGTATACCCTCTCCACTATGATGTCTACTACAACCTCAAAAATGTTAAAGAGGGCACATTATACGAGACTCGTAACGGCAACTACATTGGTTTGGACAACGTAACCATTGGCATCTCATACCGTATTCCCTACAAGAAAAACCCGAACCCAACAAATGTGAAGTAGTATGAGAAGTTTACAATATATTATGCTTTCTGTATGCCTACTCTTAGGCATAACTATATCATCGTGCGATGTTCACGAGTTTCCCGACCCCACTCCTAAGGAGATGGAGTTTGTCCTAAAGCTGAACTACGACACAAACCTGCCACTATATAAGATTGTGGAGTATGAGGAGGATACACGTAACAAGGTGAGTGAGGAGTACGATGTACGCCATATTATCAAGGTTTTCGAGGCTGAGGCAGAAGGTGCGGAGGCTCGTGTGGAGTTGTATCACTTTGAGTTTATCGAAGATGACATCACTGAACTAAACACCACCGTTACCCTATCGATTATTCCTGGTAACTATAACTTCATTGTATGGAGTGACTACGTTAAGGCGGGTAATCACGCTAGCCTACACTACGACACTAACCACTTCGAGGAGATCGCTCTACAGGGCGAGACACATGTGGGTAGCGATGATTTCCGCGATGCATTCCGAGGAACTGTCGTATCCGAGGTTTCTGATACCACTGTCGAGGCCACAGTAGAGATGACACGTCCTATGGCAAAATTCAACTTTGTGACTACGGATGTTGAGGACTTCATTGTGAAGATTACCTCAGAGGGTATCACTCCCTCTAGCACGAATGTGGACTTGACACAGTATAAGGCAGTGTTCCGTTATCAGGGTTTTATGCCGTTTTCGTATAATATGTTTACAGACAAGCCTGCAGACTCAAAGACTGGTGTATCTTTCGAGTCATCATTGCACCATCTTAGCAATGGCGAAGCAGAGCTCGGTTTTGACTATGTATTCGTCAATGGCAGCGAATCTACAATGGTTGTATCAGTCGAGATATACGACGGTCAGGGCAACATAGTATCGAACTTTAAGCCTGTAGATGTACCTTTGATTCGTAGTAAGCTTACCACCGTAAAGGCTCGATTCCTCACATCAGATGCGATGGGAGGTGTATCAATCATCCCCGACTACGATGGTGAACATAACATAGAGATAAATTAGCACTACTCTATCATCATTATCAACTAAGACTCTCGCCACCTTTACTTGGTAGCGAGAGTCTTAGTTTATGACAACATTCTGACAATAGGCAATAAAGAAGAGAAAAAGCCGAAACTTTTTCTCTCCTTTTATTAAATCTTACATGAATTTTGCAATATGGCTTCGGCTTGTCGATTAACACGAACTTGCTGTGGGATATGTAGGTGTAGGCGAGTATGGTTATCGTTTTGTGTGGTTCTTTCTAATATACCTTGTCAGAAATTTTATTGCAAAATACAACAACGTATTTACGATTACTCGGAAGAAATTGCGCAATTCCGTTCCTCGTAATTCTACCTCTATTTGTTTTACTTTAATGTATATATAAACTTCCGCATGATTAATTTCCTCGCGTCGTCGATTTGCAGCATTAATAAAAATCTTATATGCTCCTTGGTGTATCTTTTCAGAGTTATAGTTATTTTTTTGCCAAAGATTCACAAATATGTTCCGATCATCATTGGTTAAAGCAATATAACCATTGTGGCCAACTTTCTTGTAAAGTATTTTAATAAATTTTCTGTGTGACGGATGTAATAACCATATCATATATTATACTCCTTATATTTGTATTCTTTCACAATCTTCCCAATATGTTGGTACATATAACTTCGAATAACAATACAAGAAAACAGGATTCTCTCTTACTAATTGTAGAGCAGTGTATATTGAGTTTCTAATTATTGGATTAAGTTCCTTCATCTGCTCATCTGAAAGATATTTGTAATGAAAATCTTCCATTTGATTTCTTACGACACTTGCAATAGCCTTTGCCAATAAATTATCATCTTCAAGCATTTCATCTACCGCAATAGATGCTTCATTAAAAGCATCAATAAAATCGTTATCTCCGTATTTCATATGTCTCATAATCTATAATCCCATACCAATTTTTTTCAAGACATTCTTGTCGATTGGAGTATTCTCTATATCGGCTTTTACTAATCTTATAATCAATGTATCTGATGTAAATACATAATCCCGGTTACTATCAGAATCATATTTTTGTGTTTTGTGAAATAGGATCTATCTTTAACTTTTTTAAAAAAGCTATCATCTCATATAGTTGCGAACTGCTTATCTTTTTGCCTGCTCGTGAACAATATACAGTAGGATGTTTTGCATACATTTCATCTAAATTGTGCAAAATTTCCTTAAATGCTAATCCTTCCATCAATTTAGATA
>JAGBUS010000101.1 GCA_017630735.1 Alistipes sp.
ATTCAACCACACTTCGCTCTTGAAAATTGGAGGTGGTTGAACTATTTTTTTGCCAAATACGGGAGCGAAAGCGCAGCATACTAAGGCGTATGTGAGCATTTCGCTCTCCGTTAGTTGGTGAAAAAAGAGTCAATCAGAACAATTTTAATGAGCGAAATCTGCGAAGAAATCGTTACCCTTATCATCTACGATGATGAATGCAGGGAAATTCTCAACGTAAATCTTGCGGACTGCCTCCATACCGAGCTCTGGGAAGTCTACAACCTCAACGCTCTTGATAGAGTTCTTAGCGAGGATTGCAGCAGGACCACCGATAGAGCCGAGGTAGAAGCCACCGTTTGCCTGGCAAGCATCGGTAACAGCCTTAGAGCGGTTACCCTTAGCAACCATCACCATAGAGCCACCAGCCTTCTGGAAGAGGTCTACGTAAGAGTCCATACGACCTGCGGTAGTAGGACCAAATGAGCCTGAAGCATAGCCAGCAGGGGTCTTAGCAGGACCTGCGTAGTATACTGGGTGATTCTTGAAGTACTCAGGCATAGGCTCGCCATTGTCGAGCATCTGCTTGATGCGTGCGTGAGCGATATCGCGAGCTACGATGAGAGTACCCTTCAAGTTCAAACGAGTCTTGATAGGATACTTTGAGAGAGTCTCGCGTACCTTATCCATACCCTCGTCGAGGTCGATATCTACAGCTGGCGACATTGCAGGTGCCTGGGCAGGAAGGAAGCGTGCTGGGTTCTTCTCAAGCTGCTCAAGGAAGATACCCTCTGGGGTAATCTTTGCCTTGATGTTACGGTCTGCAGAGCAGCTAACACCGATAGCTACAGGGCAAGATGCAGCGTGGCGTGGTGCGCGGATAACGCGTACATCGTGTACATAGTACTTACCACCGAACTGTGCGCCAAGACCAATCTCCTGGCAAATCTTCTGTACCTTAGCCTCCCACTCCAAGTCGCGGAAGCAACGACCACCCTCGTTACCAGATGTTGGAAGCTCGTCGAGATAACCTGCAGACGCCTTCTTAACTGTTGAGAGACACATCTCTGCCGATGTACCGCCGATGCAGAGTGCAAGGTGGTATGGAGGACATGCCGATGTACCGAGGTCGAGGATATGCTTCTTAATGAAGGCAGTGAGCGACTCCTCGTTAAGGAGAGCCTTAGTCTGCTGATAGAGGAATGTCTTATTTGCCGAGCCACCACCCTTAGTGATGAACAAGAATTCGTACTCCATACCTGGGTGACCAGCGTAGATGTCAATCTGTGCTGGGAGGTTGGTTGCTGAGTTCTTCTCCTCGGTCATTGTGAATGGAACAACCTGTGAGTAACGCAAGTTGCGCTCCTTATATGTCTCGTATACACCGCGTGAGATGCACTCAGCGTCGTTTGCGCCTGTGTATACATCCTCACCCTTGTGACCAATGCAGATAGCAGTACCTGTATCCTGGCATGTAGGAAGCTCGCCCTCAGCAGCTACGCACTGGTTCATGAGCATTGTGTATGCCACGAACTTATCGTTGTCGGTAGCCTCTGGATCCTCAAGGATGTTAGCCAACTTCTGGAGGTGTGAAGCACGAAGGTAGAACGATACATCTGCGTATGCCTCCTTAGCCAAAAGCTCAAGACCCTTAGGGTCTACCTTCAAAATCTTACGGCCATCGCACTCGACAACCTTTACATAATCCTTCGTAAGAAGGCGATACTCCGTTTTATCCTCCTGGATAGGAAACGGCTCCTGATAGATAAACTCTGCCATAATTTTGGGAATTATGAATGATTATTTAGTTATTATTGGTTTCTACAACTGTTAGCTCTACGCGCTCGATGGCATCCTCAGCGATAGCCTCGGTGTCGGTGTCACCCATAACCTCAAGCTTAAACTCTGGGGTCTCAACCTCCGCAGGCTTGTTAAGGCTCTTGATGAAGTCGGTGATGCCGAATACAAATACCACGCTCACCAACACAGGACATACGTAGCGCAACAAGAAGCGGATAGCAGGGTAGGTGGCTTTATCCACGCCGCCCTCAGCAGTAAGCTCTGCCTTCATATCTTGCTTCTTCCATACCCAGCCCACGAAAATAGATGTTAGGATACCGAGGAGTGGCAACATCACGATAGCTGTGAAGTTATCGAGTAGCGCGAAGAAGTTCATGCCCGCAACTGTATACTCGCTCCAGTCGCCGAGAGACAACGATGCTGCGGTAGCGAGGATAAGTGCGAAGAGCGTTACAAGACGTGCGCCATGCTTACGCGACATACCGCGCTTCTCAACGAAGTAGGATGTTACAGCCTCGTGCATAGAGATTGTTGACGACAACGCTGCAAGACCCAGCAACAAGAAGAACAATGCCGACCACATATTGCCGAAAGGCATAGCCGAGAATACCTTTGGCATAGCCACGAATGCCAACTGCATGCCGCTCTCATTCTCAACACCTGCTGAGAAGATGATCACCGCAGCCATAAGTGCCACGATGGTGTCGAGCGACACTACGCTGATAGCCGTGCCCGCAATCTTGGTACCATCCTTGAAGTATGAGCCATAGATAAGCATAGCACCCATACCAACAGAGAGGGTGAAGAATGCCTGACCCATAGCGTCGAGGAATGTCTTGCCTGTAACCTTCGAGAAATCAGGTGTAAAGACATTTGTCAATGCCTCACGACCCTCAGGCAACCACAATGAGTATACCGCCAGTGCAACGAGGATTGCAAAGAGTAGTGGCATCATAATTTTCGAAGCCTTCTCGATACCGCCCTGCACACCGCCAGTGATGATGGCGTGGTTGGCAATGATAAAGAGATAGGTGTAGATAAGTGGCTTCCATGTTGCTGTGGTGAAGTCGGTGAAGAATGCTCCGAAGTCACCGCCAATGATGTTTGTTGCCGAGGCGATGGTGTAGTTGAGTGTCCATCCCGAAATCACGAAGTAGTAGCCCATGATAAGGGTTACAGAGATGAGACCCAACGCTCCGAGCCATCCCCAGCCCATCTTAATCGTTGCGAAGGCATCGATAGGGTTCTTCTTGGTGTTGTGACCTACCGAAAACTCCGCAATGAGGAGTGGAAGACCGAGGAAGAGGATGCATCCCAAGTAGATAAGGATGAAGGCACCACCACCATTCTCGGATGTGATATATGGAAAACGCCAGATGTTGCCGAGACCGATTGCCGAGCCTGCAGCAGCGAGGATAGCGGCTACCTTACCGCCAAAGCCACCACGATTTTCTGTATTAGCCATAATGTTTTCTTTGTTTTACGTGTTATTAGCCTATAAGTGTTACACTTACCTTGTCGATTTTACCACCGAGCGGAGGAGCAATCTTCGCCACGGTGCACTCCACCTCAACAATCTGTGGAAACTCCTCGCGTATCGCCTCGATGATGTTCGATGCCGCAGCCTCGATGGTGCGCTGTGTGCGTTGCATGGTGCGCTCCACAATGGCAAATACGGTGAGGTAGTTCACCGCCTGGGTAACATCATCCGTCTTAGGGAGGTCACCCAGCGGTGTACGTATTGCGAGATCTACGCGAAAGCGGTTGCCCACCTGCTGCTCCAGGTCGTAGCAGCCGTGGAACGCACGGACGTAGATGCCGTCAAGGCGTATGGTATATAGCTTCTCCACGTTACTCTACAGTGATGAGGTAGTAGTTCTTCTTACCCTTCTGCACGAGGAGGTACTTGCCAGCGATAAGGTCGCTCTCCGCAACAGCGCGCTGTGCATCTGTAACCTTCTCCTTGTTGAGCTGAACGCCACCACCCTGTACCATCTTGCGGCACTCGCCCTTAGATGGGAATACCTTGCAGATATCTGCTACGATATCAACAAAAGGCTTCTCAAGGTCGGCGCGAGAGATTGAGAACTGTGGCACACCCTCGAATACCTGAAGGAGTGTAGCCTCGTCCAACGAGCGCAATGCCTCAGAGGTTGCATTACCGAAGAGGATGTTTGACGCTGCCTTAGCCTTCTCCAACTCCTCAGCAGAGTGAATCATAGTTGTAATCTCCTCAGCAAGACGCTTCTGCAA
>JAGBUS010000102.1 GCA_017630735.1 Alistipes sp.
GTCAGCCTTCATATCCTTCTCGTCGAGAACTGCAGCAAACTCATCCTTATACTCAGGGTGAGCCTTGATAACGAAACGCTGCATAAGGCGTGTAGAGCAGATACAACCGATGAACGCACCCATCAAACCGATGAATGGTTCAACGAAGTAGCCCTGTGAGATCATAAACACGATAACAAGAAGACCCATACCGAATGCTGTACCGAAGTTGGTGAGCGAGATAAGCTGGAACTTCTTGAAGTAAGAGCTGAAACGCTTGTCCTTAGCGAGCGAGATAATCGCTGGGTTATCAGACAAGAATGTCATCACAGCACCGAGAGATGCCACACCTGGAAGGTTAAAAAGTGGCTTCATCATAGGGCGCAAAATGCGCTCAAGGAGGTTAACAACGCCAAACTCAACGAAGATAGCACCCAAAGCACCTGTGATAACACAGATAGCCATAAGGTAAAATACGGTGTTGAGCAACAAGTCGTGCGCCGTCTTCATGATTGTGTTAAGCATGTTTGGAAGACCCATAACTGAGCCGATACCACCAAAGATGCCAACAACGATAACGAGGCAGAAGATACCTGCGAGGTACTTCTTAAAACCTTTCTCTTTGTTCTCCATATTTCTTTAGATTTTAGATAGTTGCGAAATTATTAACGCTTAGACTGAATCTTCTCTACGAGCGATGTGATACCCTGCAAAACATCAATCTTCCATGTAAGACCGAACGAGAAGAACGAGCCTGTGTTGAGTGCAGTACCATAAGGATTGGTGTTGTTACCAATGTTATAGGCATACGCAGCGTGAAGGCGGATGTCGCGGTTGCCCTTAGCACCAAGTGGGTAGTACTCCACACCACCACCTACACGTGTCATCTCAGTACCTGGGAAGAGGAACAAGCCTGCAGGGTAGTCCTGACCAACCTTATCGTAAGTAACCTTAGCAAAGATATTTACACGCTTAGCGATGAGGTAGTCTACCTCACCCATAATCGAGAAGTTGTCGAACAAAAGCTCACGTGCCGATGCACCACGATTCATCAAGTCAAGTTGGATTGTAGCATCGCCAAACTTAAACTGGTTACCGAGCACCACGTATGCATCATACTTACCTGGAGCATACTGCGAGAAGTTCACTGAGTGGAGTGCTGTGTAGAAGCCATGAGAACCCATCCAGTAGAGGTTGTAGGCATAGTAATCAGTATCGGCTGAGTCATAAGGGCTCTGGCACACCTGGAAAGTAAGAGTATCATCACCCTTGTTTGTTGTGAAAGCTACCGAAGCACCGAGCTGGAAGCAGTTTACGTTGTTCCAATACTCCGAGCAGTAGTATACATCGATAGGCGCACGGTCATACTCCCAACCACCAATCATCACAACCTGCTTACCTGCCGAGATTGCCCAGTTCTGATTAGGCTTGTATGTAAGGTGAAGCCAGTCGGTATTGTTTACAAAATCAGAAGCTCTGTTGATGTTGCTGAAACGCTGACGCCACGAGTAGGTGAACTTTGGTGTAATCTGACCATCCATACGGAGGTTGAAGTAACGAACCTTGAAGCCCGAAGCATCGTGGAGCTGCTCACCCTCAAGAGCCTGGTTAAGGTAATCGAAACGAGCCTCGACACCGAGACGGAAAATCTCGTTACTCTTCTCATAACCCTGCTGCGCGCAAACAGCAGATACTGAGAGCATTGCCAATGCTGCACAAAGAATCTTAGTAAAAGTTTTCTTCATATTTTTTTTAAGTTTAGAATTATTCATCGCACGTTGACCACGCAGATATATAATAATATCCCGCGCAAATATACAAAAAAAAGTGAAAAGTGAAAGGTGAAAAGTGAAAAGTGTGGTATCCGCTAAGCGGATTACTTTGATATTACCCCATATAAACCCAAAACGGCAAATGTGAGCACACCCATCGGAACCAACTATTTTTGTCTAATTTCATGATTTTTATATGCAAAATATGGCAAATTCAAAAAATTAAATTACCTTTACACTCGAAACATAAACTAACCAATAAGACCTAATAGCATATAATGAGAACCGCAGCCATAACAACATTAGTTATAGCACTGGTAGTCATCACATTGCAAGCCACCGTAGGAGCATTTCCAGTTACGCTATTTGCCTTTCCACTAAACATCCTTGTTATGATATTGTGGTTGGTTGCGATTGCCTACACATACCGCAATCGCACGACCTCTCATATTGCTCAATTTATGCTTAGCCGCAAAGCCACATGGCTATCACTTTTTATTATGGCGGTTATAGGCGTTGTTTTAGGCTTGGAGCGCAAACCATCGAGTGATGCCTGGGCAGTGGTAATCGGCATACTATTCGTATTAAGCCATCTCACCTTTGTAATTCTTAGAGGCTGGAGAACTAAACAATCTATTCGTTGGCGTTTCACAATAACACACATCGGTTTGTGGCTTGCCCTCGGCGCAGGATTCTGGGGCGCACCTGACCGCGAACAGCTACGTATCTCGGTAGGTGACCAATACTCAAACGAAGCATATTCCATCAATGGCGCACCACATAGACTCCCCTCTAATATACGTCTGGAAGAATTCGACCTTGAGCTCTCGCCTAATGGCACTCCCACAAATTATGAGGCAGTGGTAAATGTAGACGGCAGAAGTGTCAGCCTACGTGTAAACCATCCCTATAATCGCACACTTAGCGAGAAGATATACTTAGTCAGCTATGGCAATACACCAATGGGAAGCAGATATGTTATATTGGAGATTGTTAATGAACCATGGCAGTGGCTCTCCGCCACAGGTATAGTGATGCTTATTTGCGGTGCAGTGTTACTATTTATTCGTGGTCCACAACGTAAAAACAGTATAAAGTAACGAGTATGGCAGGAGGCTGGAACATATTTCCTATTATTGCAGCAGGCGTGGTTATGCTATCTACGTCGGGAGCAATCGTTGCCCTGATACGTAAAGAGCGTAGCCCATGGGCAATTCTACTCACGGCACTTGGCATTATCTTAATGGCAACATTCATCGGTATGCTTTGGACCACCCTTGAACGTCCGCCACTACGCACAATGGGCGAGACACGATTGTGGTACTCATTCTTCCTGCTTATATCTGGTCTTTTCACCTACATAAGATGGCGATATCGCTGGATAATACTATTCTCAACACTTCTATCCACGGTATTTATATTAATAAATATGCTTAAGCCAGAGATACATGACCAAACGCTTATGCCAGCACTACAAAGCGGATGGTTCATACCACACGTCTCTGTATATATGTTCTCCTACGCACTTATGGGTTGTGCCACACTCCTTGCTATAGCCTCTCTCGTTCGTCCTAATATTGGTGTAGATGATGCAATCGAGAGATTACTATATGGAGGTCTCGCTTTTCTATCCATTGGCATGCTCACAGGCGCACTCTGGGCAAAAGAGGCGTGGGGTGCATACTGGAGCTGGGATGCTAAGGAGGCATGGGCAGCTGCGACATGGAGCCTATACCTAATAGCAATACACATGACACCAAGTGTCATGGCAACTAAGAGCAAAAAACTATACTATATAGTTATCATCGTTGCCTTCGTAGCACTACAGATGTGCTGGTATGGCGTAAACTACCTACCATCGGCTGCAGAGAGCATACATACGTATAACCAATAACAACTACATAACACTATTTCTATGAAAAATCGCAAATTTAACCTCACGCTTATGGCGGTGCTCGGAGTAGCTGTACTACTTTTTACTGCCTATCGAATGATGCTCACTACTCCTTCGGAGGAGCTTGCTCCAGAGGCACGTGTAGCAGCCATTTTGGAGCAGGGTGGCTGTATTAGTTGCCACACATCTAATCCAGAACTCCCATTCTATGCCAAGCTCCCTGTTGCTGGCGACCTTATTGCCAAGGATATCAAGGAGGGATACCGCGCCTATGACATTACCCCTCTTGTTGATGCACTTGAGAATGGCACTATGCCTAACCCTGTAGATGTTGCTAAGGTCGAGAAGGTGACTGCAGACAAGAGCATGCCTGAAGCAAAATACTTCCTTATGCACTGGGGCAGTCAGATGACTGATGCCAAGGCAGATATCATCGCGGCATGGGCTCGCGACTACCGCACAGCATACTACAACGATGGTCTTGCAGGCGAGCGTGCAGGTGAGCCAGTGCGCCCTATCATCCCTGTAGAGAATATTGATCTTCGTAAGGTTGCTCTTGGTTTCGACCTATTCCATGATGTTCGTCTTTCGGTAGACAACACTATCTCATGTGCATCATGCCACGGTCTTAACACTGGTGGTGTAGACAACCACCAATACTCTGATGGCGTTGAGGGTCGCATGGGTGGCGTAAATGCACCTACGGTATATAATGCTGTCTTTAACTTTGTGCAGTTCTGGGATGGTCGCGCTAAGACACTTGCCGATCAGGCGGCAGGTCCTCCAGTAAACCCTGCCGAGATGGCATACAACTCATTCGACGAGATTATTGCAAAACTCTCGGAGGATCCAATTCTTGTGGCACGCTTTGAGGAGATTTATCCTGAAGGCATCACTCAGGCATCTATCACCAATGCTATAGAGGAGTTTGAGCGCACGCTTACAACGCCTAACTCACAGTTCGACAAATGGTTGTATGGCGATAATGACGCTCTTACAGCACAAGAGCTTCGCGGCTATGAGTTGTTCAAGGAGCATAGTTGCGCAACTTGTCACGTAGGTCCTAACCTCGGTGGTGAGACATACGAGCTTATGGGACTCCGCCGCCACTACTTCGAGGCACGTGGCACAGACCTCACCGAGGAGGATAACGGTCGCTACAAGGAGACTAAGGATGAGCGTGACCGTCACCGCTTCAAGGTTCCAGGCTTGCGTAATATTGAGCTTACATGGCCATACTATCACGATGGCACACGCCTAACCATGGAGGAGGCTGTTAGTGATATGGCACTCTACCAGTGCGATGCAGAGCTTAACGATAGCGAGATTATGGATATCGTAGCCTTCCTACGCACGCTAACAGGCGAATACAAAGGTGTAAAGCTAACTACTGAGAATGAGTATGGTGAGATATTCCACCATGACCACGATCATGATCATGATCATGACCACGAGTAACATCGTAGCATAAACAAAAGAGAGGCTTGCCTAACATATAGTTAGACAAGCCTTTTTTCGTCCATTAACCTATTTTATGAAGTCGTCAAGTGCTGTTTACTGTGCGGTGGAGCTATCGCTACCTAATACTCCCTTCAAATTCTTAGCCCAGCGACCTTGTGCGCGGAGCACCTGCTCAAGGATATCACGTGCAGCACCCCTGCCACCATCATACTCCGAGACATAACGTGACGCCTCGATAACCTCCATAGCGGCATCAGCAGGACATACGGGAATTCCTACCATACGCATACACTCCAAATCGGGGATATCGTCACCCATATATATCACATTCTCAGGATTTATATCATAATCCTTGAAGAACTCGCCCATAGCCTGCACCTTATCCATACAATCGAGATACATACGTGTAACACCTAATAGGCGCATACGATTTTCGAGCATCTTTCCGCGACCTCCCGAAATGATACATATCTTTAGCCCTTCACGCAGAGCATACGCCATAGCATAGCCATCCTTAGCATAGTAACGACGTATGAAGTCTCCATCGGGTGTTGGCGTGATACTACCATCGGTCAAAACGCCATCAACGTCGAAGACAACAGCCTCCACACGTGCTACATCTTCTTTGAAGTTTCCCATATACTATCTGTTATATCTTTATATATTCGTTGTTTTACTGCATCATCTTTAAGCATGGCAATATGCTTTGCTGTGACCACCCTATCGCCACGCACTGCAGGACCTGTTTGCACCTCCGCAGGGTCATCCGTAGCAATAGCTTTGGAGGCAGTCTCTTCAATCAGAGGTTTCAAAACATCAAACGACAATCCCGCATCATCAACTACCTCTGCACCAATGCCATACATGTGGTTAGTAAAGTTATTTACAAAGACACCTGCGAGGTGTATGTGTCGTCGTTGCTCCGAGTCAGCATACTCCACCTGTGACGATATCGAGCGAGCAAATGTCATGAGCGTATCTCTGGTCTCCTGACTATCTGCCTCAATAAAAAGAGGTACATCATCAAGGCGTATAATACGTCCCTTGGTGAAGCTCTGCAAAGCATAGAGGATGCCTCGCTTACCTCCTCGCTCAGGGATAACCGTCATAGGCACACTACCTGCCGTATGCACAACTATCGCCTCCTGAGGGAAGTGTAACTCCGACGCTACATCACCAACAGCACGATCACTAACCGCGATAATATAGATATCCGCCTGTGCCAGCTTCTCCTCATCGTTCTCCCAGCGACAATCGCCTATTGCTGCCACAGCCATACCTCGCTCACGGTTACGCGCAAATATCTGAACAAGATCCACACCTGCAACACTGCGCAATGTGCGTGCTAATACCTCTGCGACATTTCCCGAACCTATAATAACAGCCCTTATATGCTTCTCCTTACGCAACCTTAGGTCCTCCTCGCTACGCTTCAAACGTCTGCGATCAATACGCTCAAAACGGTGACGGTGATGCAACACGCAACATAGCTCACATCCCGTAAGTAGGATATTCCACGATATCTGCACCCAGATGATAAAGAGCGGAATGAATGCCAAACCACCATAGATGATATTGTAAGAGGTCATCAGCGACTGGAAATATACATACCCCCACTGCCAGAGCGACAACAAAACGCCCGCAAAGAAGCCAGAGGTAAAAGCCATACGCCATCTGACACGTGTATAAGGGAGATATTTATATACCAACGCACAAGCTATCGATGCCAGTGTTAATGATAAGATGTGGCTTAGAAGACTACTCATATCATTCTCCAAACCCATCATTGAGAGGATATCCGATGTCAGAGCAATAGCACCCAGCGACAACACCGGAACACATACAGCTACAATGATATAGGCGGTATATCGATGGATGAAGCCTCGACGTTTAACGATGCCCCACACTCGATTAAACGACTCCTCGGCAGTGCGAAACAGCGTGAATATCATCAACATCAACGCTGCAATACCCACCACAGCAAGAAAGCCCGGCGCGATATTGGATGCTGCCGTCTGAGCCACCTCAACAAGATGATCAAGCACAACATACCACTCATTAGGCACGCTCGAATAGATAACCGCGATGCCTCTATCGAATACACCTACGCGACCAAGAATAAGCAACACAAGGGTCAAGAGTGGCACCATAGCAAAAAGCGTGTAGAGCGTAAGTGCTGCGCTATCTACAAACGTACGATGCACGTTGATACCTCGCAAAGTATAATATAGGAGTCGATATCCGCGACGTAGCACGCTACGTTCAGCAATATCTACTCTAAGCAGGTAGTTGTGTACAAGATGATTTATACGTGGAAATAGCTTCATAACGTCTACAAAGATAGAGGTTTTATATAAATAACCCAATTATCGCCACTAATGGTTGTTATTGCCAACATACGCTCACTACCAGCCTTAGCACCTATCGCCTTACGCACCTCATCCACCGATAGTCGCGTATCGCGCTTCAAAATCTCCACTCCTACACCCTTCATCTCACGCTTAAGCTCCTTAGGACGATAATGCTCAATGCGCTCAATGTGATATACTCGTCCAGGGATATCCCCCTCAGGGATATCCTCAGCAAAGGCAAAGCCATTATTCGACCACATCGTAGCATACTCCTTAAATGCCGCACCTGCAACCCTCGCCTTCTGAACAGCAACATCAGGAACTATCAAGTAGTGCCAGCACATAGCATCAAATGGTGCTGAAGATGGAGGTATGTTTATCTCCTCACTATCAAAGAGCCACTCGCCAACACCTACTGCAGCAACACGCACCACACCCCTCTCGGCATGAGTATAGATATTCAATTCCTTGCACTCGCCAGCCATAGATACCACCTCTACCTCCGAATTTGGGAATAGACGCAACGCCTCGTCAACATCAAAGAGCGGAGACAGTTTTATTGCTACACGTGAGGCTATCTTCTCTAATCTTGGCATCATATCGAGGACATTAGGTGAGCAATCCTCCATGCGCACCATTTTTTTACCCTCCGACGATCGGCGATCAGGGTCCACAAATATCCAGTCGAAATGCTCCGTAGTTGTAGCTACATAATCCTCCGAAGAAGCCGTTACAATCTCAACATTATCAACGCCTAACAACGTCAAATTATAGCGCACCACCTCTGCCAATACCTCGTCGCGCTCTACGGCTACAACCCTACGGAAATTACGCGCCGCAGCCATAGCATCAATACCCAAGCCACAACTAAGGTCGAGGAGCGTATCGCCACTAATACCCTTGCGCTCGGCACTCTCCATGCTCGATGATTGCTCAAAGGCACGCGGAGGAATTATGCACCTCGCTTCGTAGAGGTGTGGCAGCTTCTTTCGTGCTCGCTGGAGATACTTAATCTGTGTTGCTACAAGCGAAGCATAAGGCACACGCTTGTCGAGCGCAACACGCTGAGGGTCACGCTCTATATTCTCTTCTATAGCCTTGCGCAGCTCCTCGCTACGCAATAATTCAACATCAGATATCGTCAACATATTTAGACAAAGATACCACTTTTTTTCGATTTATAGACCATATAGAGATGGTAATAATCGCAAACAACGTATAACATAACGCCACGCCTACATCCGTCATCTCATATTTAAAGCCCGTTAGTCCATGCTCCGCAGACCATAAGACAACCTCATTTTGTAGGTACGCGCTATACTCACAAACTGAAACAAAGGGGAGTGATATCGGGTTAGGCACAATCAGCGCGAACAGTCCGCATCCAACAATCAGATAGGCAAAGAGCATAACCACAGGAGTAATAATCACGCCCGCAATAGGAAGACTACCAAACGTATGTGACACCATAGGCAGAGTCCATAGTGTAGCCACTGAGCCGATAACAAGAGTTGATACCACAACCCTCAAAATCTTAGAACGTACCTTTATGCTACGTAGTAGCGGTTGTCCCCAAAGGAGTATTCCCATGACAGCCAGCGCAGAGAGCTGAAAACTAATATCATATAGATAACTCGGACGATAAACAAGCATTGCAAAGAGCGTAAAGGCGAGTATATTCGTGGAGTTGCTCACTGCGGAGGAGAACTGAGCAATCTGCAACATTGTGAGCATTATAGCAGCACGCACAACAGAGGGCGACAGACCACTCATCACTGCAAAAATCCAGATAGCAACGATAACAACAATGTTAACCACGCGGTGCCCTCGGTGTATGAGCCTCAACGGCGCAACAACAAGCAATACCACCATAAAGACTATACCCAAGTGAAGTCCTGATACCGCCAACAGATGCGAGAGACCCGTTTCGGAATAGGCATCACGAAGCACCTTAGGCATGGCATGACGCTCACCTACCACCATAGCCTCGACGGTTGCAAGCGTCATACTATCTAAGTTATAACCCTCCAACTTTGCTACAGCACGCTGATGTAGCGTAGTACGCGCACTGTGGTTTATCTCTATAATATTTATATCGCTGATACCTACGCCACCAACATAACCCCTATTACGTAACAGCGTGTTATACTCCACATTACGCGACATCCGCTCACGCAACTCACCCCACACGACTACTCTATCACCCACACCAATAGTGTCGGTACGCAACCATAGCTGTACCTTATCATCAGCACGTCGCCAGGCTCCATCCTCGCGCCAACGCACTACCTTTCCCTCGGCGACACTATAACCATTGCGCTCAGCAGGAAGTCCAACAACATCCACATCCATCTCCACCACACTATCATAGGGCACCGAAGCACTCGGCGAACGATACTCCACAAGTATATAACCCAAAAGTATTAAAGCCAATGCAGTATATCCCCATGATGCAATCCTATTGTCGAAAAACCACGCTGCAACAAGGAGCAAACAGATGGCTATCTCTGCGACAAAGGGTGGCAGTGTATAATATTGTGTAAGTGCTATGCCTACGACCAATGGTATCAGCACAACCAACATAGGCATCGACAATAGCCGATGCCCCAACGCTACTATGCTAAAGCTCTTATGCCAACGGACGTATTCTGACATCGGTTACACCCTCAAGCATCTTTGCCAATGCCTCAACATCTGTAGGCTCCTCCACCTGACCATAATGATATGGATAGTAGATCTTTGGTTGCACAGCCTTAACCGCAGCTACCGCCTGCTCAGGGGTCATGGTATATGGCTGATTAACACAGATAAAGGCAATATCTATATCCTTCAACGCAGCCTGCTCAACGGTTGGCTCAGTATCACCTGATACATATATACGCACATCACCACCAAGAGTAATCACATAACCACAATCCTCACGCTCCTTAGGGTGGAACTGAAGCTGATGCTCCGACGTGTTATATGCCGCTACAGCCTCAACACGAATATCTGCATAAGGCTCTGCAACAGCACCAGGCAGCATAGTGTAGCAATCGCCCTGGAAACCCTCTGCAGAGGTCTTATCAAGGAGAATACGAGTATCAGGCTGCTGTAGAGCCTCGATAGCCGCCATGTCAAAGTGGTCATAATGAGAGTGTGTAACCAAAATGATAGATGCCTTTGGTAGCTTCTCATACTCGGCATTCTCTTTCACAGGGTCTACATATATCATACGCCCCTCATACTCAATAGCAACAGATGCGTGAGCAAAGAAGGTTAACTTAACGGTACGACCATTTATCTGAATCTCATCAGTAGGATATGTCGGAGCTGAAGAGCCTCCAAACAATTTTGAAAATAGTGACATAGGCAAATTCTCTATTTAGTTATTACATTATTCATAAACTCGACAATTGTTGGCATAAGACCCTCAGTCAGTGATAGTTGCGAGTTTGTATATACACTTAGCAACTGCTCCACGCGGTCGCTCGATGGTGCATCCTTAAGCACATGGCTCATATTCTCGAATGTCACATGTCGAGCATTGCGTGCCGCAGCAAGAAGACTCTCGCCATTATCCACTGTGACCTGAATATCTCTGCCTCCTGTGATGATAAGTATCGGCTCGTCACACTCTGCAATCAGCTTACATGGGTCACGCTGCATACTACTACGCAAGAATGGCTGAACGGTTGGGTGAAATAGTCCCAACAACTCTTGTGGCATTTCATTGACATCTACAGTCTCACCGCTCTTTATCCTACGTATAATTCGCTCTGATGCAACAAATAATCCCATATTTGATGGCACAAGCTGAGCCGACAACTGACCACTGAGAATCTTATCCATAGGATATCCTGGAGCAGCGAGGAGCACCAAGCCCGCAAGGTCAACCACACCACGCTGAGCAACCTCGATAGCTATACTACCACCCTCGCTATGTCCTGCCAAGAAGACATTTATGTAGCCCTGTTCGCGCAACCACGCAACACACCTCTCAGCATCTTCCACAAAATCATCGTACAGGAGATTAGGCACCTCTTCGTTTGGGAGATAGCTCGCTCCGATAGCTCGCTTATCGTAACGCAAAACTGCATATCCCGACTCTACAAGACCATCCGAGAGCATCTTGTAGGCGTATGTATTAAGGTTAAGCCCTGAGTTACCGTTGCGGTCGGTTGGTCCTGAACCTGCAATAATCAACACGGCTGTTTCGCTACAACCCTCTGGCTCGGATAGCGTAGCTGCAATATTACCCCACGAACAGCTAATAACAACCTCCTCGGAGACGGCATATAGAGATACCGAAGAGAGTACCATAACACATATAACGATGATTAATCGCTTCATAACTACTATTTTTTAAGTTTTTGATTTACCTCTGCAAAAGCATCATCCACAACACTGCGCAAATGTTTGCGGTCGAGATGCGTATAGACCTCCGTAGTAGAGATACTCTCATGTCCCAACAACTCCTGCACCTGACGCACATTCGCACCTCCCTCCAACAGGTGTGTTGCATAGGAGTGGCGCAATGTATGAGGACTTATCTGCTTTGTTATTCCTGCGCGCTCCGCCGCCTGACGAATGATGGTAAAGACCATGACACGCGTAAGTGGCTTACCTCGATTATTTAAGAAGAGCGTTACCTCGGAGTTTTTCTCTGGTCTACGCAGCTCCATATATAGCTGAATCTTATCACGAGCTACCGAGCCTATAGGAACAAGACGTTGCTTATCACCCTTACCCACAACACGGATATAACCCTCACCAAAGAAAAGGTCGCTTAAACGTAGCGTTACAAGCTCCGACACGCGCAACCCTGTAGAGTACAACACCTCAACAATGGCACTATCACGACAACCCTTAACTGATGTCATATCGAACGTGCGTAGCAGAGCATCCACCTCATCTACGCTCAACACATCAGGCAAGATACGCTCCGCCTTAGGGGTATCGATATTCTCCGTTGGCAGCTGCTCGATGCGCTCCGAAAAGAGCAGATAGTTATAGAGGCTCTTTATACCACTAAGCCTACGCGCCTGTGACGCACGACTACGTTTTTCGTCATACAACCAATTCATGAAGCGTTCTATCATCGATGAATTAACCATCTCTGGCGCAACACCATACTGGCGAAGAATAAAGTGCATAAACTCGTTATAGTCATCTATATATGCCTCCACCGTATTCGTTGCTAAACGCTTCTCCGTCTTGATATATCTAAAGTAGTCTACTCTTAATTTCTCCCACTTTTTGGTTACATCTGCCATATTTTAGCTATATCTAACATCATTATTATGCACTTTTTCCTACCTTTGGCATCATTAGACGCCCCTACTACAGGTATCTTACCGCAAAAACTACCCTCACAAGTGAGGAAATCTAAATACTATTTTATATCTTTGTGGTAAAGATACGAAAATTATTTTACATAATATCTACGTTATCGTTAAAAACGCAATTATTATGAAGCAATATACCGAGATTTGCATACGATGTGCAAGCGAGGAGATGACAGAGATAGTCACCGCATTTCTATCGGACTACCCCTTTGAATCCTTCGATACCGAAACTATCGAGAATGAAGTTCTCTTGAAGGCTTATATTCTCTCATCGTCGTGGTGCGACTGCCGCGAAGAGGCACTATCTGCAATTAGCGACTATGGCGTAGTGGATAGCGAAATGGAGATTGAGGATGAGAACTGGAACGCCGCATGGGAGGAGGAGGGCTTCCAGCCTGTTGATGTGGATGGCAAAATATTGATTCGTGCACCTCACCACACCCCACCTGCTGAGGGTATTGTAGATATTATCGTGTCGCCACAGATGTCCTTTGGCTCAGGACACCACCAAACAACACGCATGATGTGTCGCCTTATAGATAATCTCCGCATTAAGGGTCGCATTCTGGATGTTGGATGTGGCACAGGCGTGCTCTCTATTGCTGCCCTGAAATGTGGTGCTACAAGTGCCGATGCTATAGATATAGACCCATGGTCTACCGAGAGTGCAAAGTATGCCGCAGAGCTAAATGATATCAACGACAAGATAAACATCATCCTCGGAACTGTCGAGGCAATCGAGGGTGAGCATTACGACATGGTAGTAGCCAACATCAACAAAAATATTATCCTTGGCGATATTGACAGATACTGCTCTGCATTGTTGTGCGGAGGCACACTACTCCTAAGTGGCTTCCTTCACCAGGATATTGAGGATATTATGCATGGTGCCACCTCGCGCGGACTAACACACACCGCAACCTTAGAGGAGGATGACTGGGTGGCAATGGCATTCACTAAATAAATCATGATGTTATGATAATTCTTCCATCGGCATATTTTGGTTCTACGGAGTATTGGTCTGCCATTCGTCAAGGTGGTGACAATGTTGTTATTGATCTCGGCGAGAACTACGTAAAACGCTCGGAGCGCAATCGCACAGAGATTATGACCTCAGGAGGTGTTATGCAGCTATCAGTACAACTATCGCACGCCAACCGTCCGCGCCAACCTATGCGCTCGATGAAGATAGACTACTCTAAGCGTTGGCAACACCAGCACTACGTGGCAATGGAGTCGGCATATCGCTCATCGCCATACTACGACTACTATGCTGAACGTTTTGCTTTGCTCTTCAACAAGGAGTGGCAATACTTGATAGACCTCAACCACGCCACGCTGGAAGCAGTATGCTCGATACTAAAGTGTCCTATACCGCGCATTTCAGAAAGCTACATAATAGCTACGGAGGAGGATATTGACTTGCGCGACAAAAAAAGAGACTCGACATTTGTTGCCGAGCCTTATATTCAGGTATTTAGCGACCGCCTACCTTTTGCACCTAACCTCTCGATTTTCGATCTTGTAATGTGCGAAGGTCCTGCCGCTAATGATATACTTCTCAAATCTACATTTTAGGAGAATTGTCCAACAAGCCATGATTTGTCTGAAGTTGTATAACAAGAGTTAGTTTTAGGCGCACGCAGTCCGAAATAGCGCAGTTTACTGGGCGTAAATGAGCATATTGAGGACAAAAATAACCTTGTTAGATAGCTTCACTTTCTTAGTTATTTGCTTGCGACACTACGCAACTCTACCCTATCACTACACTTACCCAACGAATCGTAGGCGATAACCTCTGCTTTTCCCTTAATCACTACCGAATCAGCTGTATAGTGTCCGCGTGCCACACGGCGCACTGCAACAGTATCGCCAGCGACAGTAACCACAGGAGTTCCCGTAGAGCTATATATATCTATAAATTGTAGCGTATCACGTCGCTCACTCCAACGTCGATTAGGGATATGAAGCGTAACATCACGATCGTTCCACTTTGCACGATATAGATAATAGGCATCCTTAGGTGTAATATGGTCGTAGCATATCAGACCAGACTGATTGAGATGATACGCGCGACGCACAGAGGCATAGTCAAACATATTATCAATCCATACGCCCCAGAAATTACCCTCCGCCTCAATATTTGCAGAGTATCTTTCGTGCATAAATGTTTGACGTCGCATAGGAATATGGCGAGAGCCACGTGTTGCGCGCTCAATCTTCTCAGCTTGATGGTCCATAGAGCCCTCCTCGCCATAGCACACGCCATAACGCATATCTGCCCAACGAGGATCCTTCAACTGTCGACACCAGACAGCCACATCATCCACATGTCCCTTATACAGACCAATATCCTGACGCAAAACTATTAAATCGGTGATAAGGTTTATCGCACCATCACTATTACTACATGCCACCGTCAAGCGCGAAGGGTCAATAGCGTGTGCAACATCATTAAGCTCACGAACATAAGCCTCAATATCCTCTCCAGGTTGCCATACAAGGCTAAACAGACCCCACATAACAACCGAAGGATGGTTGAAATTCTGATATATGATATCCTCCAACTGCTCACGTCCACTACTCATAAGCTCTGGCGAGGGATAATAACATATATCCGAAAAGGCAATAGATGAACGAGTGAATGGGAGGTCTATCCACGAAAGTAGACCTCGCTGGTCACACCAATCATAAAACTCTGAACGATGTGGTCCACTAAGCGAGCGCACGGCATTAGCTCCCAAATCGCATATAGCATTAAAGTCGGACTCAAGCTGCGGAATGGTTATAGCCATACCGTAACCCTTACGGTCATGAGCATAGTTTACGCCCTTAACATCACACACCACACCATTGATACACAGCTTATTATCATCCGTAACAGTAATCTTTCTGAAGCCCGTATTAACCACCACCATATCATCATTTGAGCCATCATTTAGCGTCACCTCAACACGATACATATTAGGCAAATCGGGAGACCAAAGTACAGGTTGCAGAATCTCAAATGGGATATCTACTGCACGGTCATGCGGGAGCTTTGTTACACGTACCACGCGATGATCAACCTCATATCCATCTGGACCTACCATACGCATAGCAATCGAAGCATTATCGACCGTAGTAGCAGAGACATAGCATCGTACCACACCCTCCACACGCTGAGCACTTACACTCTGCTGCACAACATAGACACCATCGGTAGAGTGATGCAGAGGCGAGAGGATATTCTTCGGCGTTACCATAAGCTCCACATCGCGGAACATACCACCCATAAGGTCCATATCCGATGAGAGCGGGAACATATCATTGCGACGGTCATTCGACACCACAACACGCAAATAGTTATCTGTGCCAAACTTAACGTTCGATGTTATTTCAAATGTAAAGGCTGTAAAGCCACCCTTGTGAGTGCCCACATAACGACCATTGACAAACAAATCAGCAACATTTTGGACACCTCCAAAGCGCAAAAAGAGACGCTTATCCGCCCACGACTGTGGCACATTCAGGGTCTTGATATAGTTTACGCTCGATGTTCCAGAGCCATACTCTCCAGCGTCACACTGCCAGCTGTGAGGTATAGATATATACTCTGCATCAGCACCATCTGTTGCCGACAAAGGGAATATCTGCCATCCATCATTTATCGTATGTACCTCGCGTGTTGGCTCCGCAGCATACGACATAAGAGTAGACGTTAGCGACAATATAATTCCTAATATGAATACTTTAAAGTTTATAGACATGACGATAGGTTTTTCAATTTTATGGTCACAAATATACAAAGAACTTGCGTAAAAATGGCAGAATGAGGGCAAAATGTGATAAGTGGTTGGTACATATACCATTTTTGTGTTACCCCGCCATATTTCTAATTTCGGCAGAAATAGCCGTATATGGTGGGTATTAGA
>JAGBUS010000103.1 GCA_017630735.1 Alistipes sp.
AAGATGGAGGATGCAGGTATCGAGGCTTTGGGTACTGCCGAGAAGGTTACCTTGAACAAGGAGAACACAACAATCGTAGATGGCGCAGGCTCTAAGGAGGCTATCGCTGCACGTGTTCAGCAGATTCGTGCCTCTATCGAGAATGCATCTTCGGACTACGACCGCGAGAAGTTGCAGGAGCGTTTGGCTAAGTTGGCAGGTGGCGTAGCTGTGTTGTATGTAGGTGCTGCTACCGAGGTTGAGATGAAGGAGAAGAAGGATCGTGTAGACGATGCTTTGGCTGCTACACGTGCTGCCGTAGAGGAGGGTATCGTTCCTGGCGGTGGTGTGGCATACATCCGCGCTGTTGAGTGTCTTGAGGGCATGAAGGGCGAGAACGACGACCAGACTACAGGTATTCAGATTGTTAAGCGTGCTATCGAGGAGCCACTCCGTCAGATTGTTGCTAATGCTGGTGGCGAGGGCTCAGTTGTTGTTAACAAGGTTAAGGAGGGTGCTGGTGCCTTTGGCTACAACGCTCGTGACGACCGCTACGAGGATATGCTTGCTGCAGGTATCATCGACCCAACAAAGGTATCGCGCGTAGCTTTGGAGAACGCTGCTTCTATCGCATCTATGTTCCTCACCACAGAGTGTGTATTGGCAGAGAAGAAGGAGGATAGTCCACTTCAGACTCTTGCTTCAGCAGGTGGCGGCATGGGTGGCATGATGTAATCATACTCTTATATACAAAAAGATGGTTGTTGAATTCTCCGTTCAACAACCATCTTTTGTATAAGCATATACTGTTCTACAAATTAAGTATCACGTTTTCGCCCGTCCACTGATCAATCTCAAGAGAGTGGGCATAACGACGCTCCGTTCCATACATCACCTCAACACGCAACTCAAATGGCGGTGTCTCCTCAACCTGTAGCGACATCGGGAAGGTGTGCGGCAGGATATATATATATAAGGTAAGCGAGGTTGCGAGGTCACTATCCATGACAATACGTCTACTGGTTTTGTAGCCTATCGGTGGCGACAACAACTTAGATCCTACAGGTGCAACCTCATCATTACATTTTAGCATCTGCACCTCTTTTCCATCACGCTCAACAGACGCCATAACGATGAGATTATAACGCCAAAACTCCTCAAAATTTGAGTCTATAGAGATATGATATCGTTCCATGCGAAAAAAAATTACGTAAAACTTTGCTACAAAAATAGTAATAATTTGCACATTTTAGTTTTTTATCTTAAATTTGCAGACTATTTGTGCTGAAATGGAGCAAATTGGATTATATAAGATAGCCTATAAGGGGCTTAAAGTAGGAAGCTACGACTTTGATTTTAAGGTAGATAACGCACTTTTTGAGGCGTATGAGACCGAGGAGATCAAGGGCGGTGACTGTATGGTGCGCGTTAACCTCAACCGTAGCGAGGCTATGTTGGAGTTAAATGTAAGCATCGAAGGTGAGGTTATTTGCGAGTGTGACCGATGCTTGGAGGATTGCCCAATAGCAATTGACTACAATGGTGACCTCGTTGTTAAGTTCTCTGAGGAGACAGATTTCTATGACGGCGACGTTATGTGGATCTCTCCTGCCGAGGATATGCTTGACCTCACGCAGTATATCTACGAGAGTATCGTATTGTCGCTACCCTACAGTCGCGTACATGAAGATGGCGAGTGTAATCCTGAGATGTTAGCTTCGTTCCAGGAGATTAGTGAGGAGGAGCTTGAGGCTCTAGAGGCGCAGGCTGAGGAGGCAGATGTTGTTTCGTTGGACGACAATAACAGAAGCATCCTTGAGGCACTCAAGGCACAAATGGAGAAAGAAGATTAAATGCGGTTTGCAAGGCAGTAATTCCGTCAGGCTGCCGAACAGACAATTGACACATAAAACTTAAAAATTATATTGTAAGATGGCACATCCTAAACACAAAGTCTCTTCAACACGTCGAGACAAGAGAAGAACTCACTACAAGGCTGTAGTTCCAACTGTAGTAACTTGTTCAAACTGCGGTTCTGCAGTACTCTACCACCGCGTTTGCCCAGAGTGTGGCTTCTATCGCGGAAAGCTCGCAATCGAGAAGAAGGCAGCTGAGTAGTCTTCACATTAACTAAAGGAGCAACACCGCAAATCGGAGGTTGCTCCTTTTCTTTTAAAACAAAATCATTGCCATTCTCCCTGGCAACACATTGTTTAACCAATCTTCTGAAACTATGATTAAGATAGGTATAGACGCTATGGGTGGCGACTTCGCACCAGAAGTAGCCATCGAAGGAGCTATAATGTCACTTAAATATCTCGACAAGGAGAGTCGTATCGTACTTTTCGGTGACGAGAAGCGCATTATAGAGCTTCTAAAGAAGCATAACTGCTCAGCAGACAACTTTGATATTGTAGCAACAACTCAGGTTATAGAGATGGGCGATCACCCTGCAAAGGCGTTCATTTCTAAGCGTGACTCAAGCATAACTGTAGGTTTCAACTACCTCTCAGAGGGTAAGATTGATGGTTTTGCAAGCGCAGGCTCTACAGGAGCTATGATGGTTGGCTCGATGCAGGTTATTAAGCCTATAGAGGGTGTTATCCGCCCTGTATTGGCAACGCTGATACCTACCGTATCTGCAGAGCACGGTATTCAACGTGCTGTGTTGATGGATGTAGGTCTTAATGTAGACGCAAAGCCAGAGGTATTGGCACAGTATGCTCTCCTCGGCTCAATATATGCTAAGTCGGCACTCCAGATGGAGAACCCACGTGTCGCACTCCTCAATATCGGCGAGGAGGAGGGCAAGGGTAATGCTCAGGCTAAGGCAACATACGACCTTATGAAGGCTGATGGTCGCTATAACTTTGTAGGCAACGTCGAGGCATCGTATATCTTCACTGGTAAGATTGGCGATGTTGTTGTTGCTGATGCATTCGTAGGAAATAGCCTTCTTAAGATGGCAGAGGCTCTCTACCGCATCAACTTCAAACTTGGCGGTGGCAAGCCTCGAATTAAGAGCTTCTTGCGCCCACTACTCGGTCGCATCGTTCCAAAGCTCTACTGGCAGTATGATTTCTGGGATGCTATGAACGCTGAGAGCGTTGGCGGTTTGCAGGTTATGGGTATCAACGCTCCTGTTATGATTGGTCATGGCAGCTCTTCGGCACGCGCCATCTGCAGCATGATTCTTTCGATGGAGCGCGACATCAAGAGTAACTTCCCTGCAAAGCTTCGTGAAGCTCTCAAGGAGTCAAACAGCGAGAATAAGGAGTAATAACCATTAGGCTGGCCGAAGATTACCTTGGTCAGCCTTTATCTAAAAATATTGATTATGAAATACTTAAGAATATTATTAGCACTGCTTTTCATAGTTGCGTGCGAGCCAACAGTAGATAATCCCGACACTCCAACGCCCCCAAAGCAGGAGGAGAATGGCGAGGACAACGGTGAGGATGATGGCAAGGACGATGGCAAAGACGATGGCAAGGATGATAGCTGGATGGATGAGGTTATCGACACATCGGATGCAGACTACCTCTTTAAGGATGGCATCACAGGCAAGGTGATGTTCTTGGAGTATAACGGTCTTAGCAACGACTACATCTCACTCTTTGACAACGCAACAGGCCTTACACTCTTCTTAGACCTCTACTCACCAATGGTGTACGACTACGTAACGCCAGGCATCTACACCTTTGGTGATGGCGCGGCAATGACTGCACACCGCGACTATTGCTACATTCACTTCCCTGATGACACACTTATGCGCTTCACGGATGGTCGCGTAAAGGTGATTGTTGACCCAGAGCACTCGTCGGGATATCCCTACTACCACATCACAGCACGTTTTGTGAATGATGCGGAAGAGGTTATCGCTGCGGACTACGAGGGACAGCTAATTGCACAGTAAGGTAGGCGACATACCTATATATATAATAATAGAGGGTATCCCAATTGGGACACCCTCTATTATTTATTATTGCACTTAACTACAATTTGTTAAGCTCAATCTCAAAGTCAGCCAAAACGTTCATATAGTTAATGAATGCTTCGTAAGCTGAGCCGTAAGGGTTGAAGTATGAGTGTACGTCACCATCTGAGAACCACTTAGTTGCCATATAGTAGAAGTGGTCAGAGTTCTGCATAAAGTGCCATACATACTCAAAGTCCTTATTCTTAACCTTCTTAACCTTTGGAGCCAAAGCATATAGTTTCTTAAATGCCTCATTCTGAAGGTCGTTACCAAGCCATGCAGTTACATCACGCTCCTCATCAGCCCATGACATAGCGTATGGACAGTGAAGAACAGCTACAGGCTGAAGCTTCTTTGCAGCCTCAGTAGCAGTAGCAAACTCTACCTCACCAGTAGCAAGAAGAGCCTCAGGTAGAGCCTTCATGAAATCAAAGATACCTGTAGACGCCTTCTGGTGCTCACCAAATGTCTCGTAGTCCATGAATAGGTTAACAACATCACCTGTCTCAGATGCAACCCACTGTGCATACTTATCAGCCGTAAGAGGCCACTCTGGCCAACCCTCATTCGAGAAGCGGAATGCAATATCATCCGATAGCTTATAGTTACGCAACAAGAGACGTAGCTTATTGTCTACAGCATCGGTATACACAAAGTTTGGAGATTTCCAACCAAGGATATGACGTGCGCCCTCAGCCAACATAGTCTTGAAGCCCATATCCTCAACAGCCTTAGCGATATCATCCGAGTAGATAAGCTCAGTGTTGCGGAATGCCGTAGGCTTAACACCAAACTCCTCCTTAAGCATCTGTGTATGAAGCTTTACCTCCTGCTTGAACTCCTCAACAGAGTATAGAGAAGACAATGAGTGAGAGTATGTCTCACCAAGGAACTCTACACATCCTGTAGCGGCAAGACGCTTGAACGACTCAAGAACCTCTGGCGCGTATGCCTTGAACTGCTCAACAGCAGAGCCAGTGATTGAGAATGTGCAACGCAAAGCACCCTTATGCTGCTCGATAAGATTCAACAAAAGTGAATTCATTGGAAGGTAGCACTCACGAGCTATCTTCTGCATAATAGCACGATTTGTGAAGTCATCGAGATAGTTGTGGTCATTACCCATGTTGAAGAAGCGGTATGTCTTCAAACGCCATGGCTGGTGAACCTGAAAATAGAAACAAACTGTCTTCATATATCTTACTTTTTATTTGTTACACTTATCAATAGCCTGCTGATATACATTCTTAATCTTTGTAGCAGCATTGAACCACTTGAGGTTATTAACCTCCTCCATACCCTTCTCCTGGAACATCTTAGCAAGAGCAGGATATGTAATGAGACCATATATAGCGTCTGCCATCGCATCTACATCCCAATAGTTCACCTTCACAGCATAGTCCAAAACCTCGGCTACACCACTCTGATGCGAGATGATTGTAGGTACATTTGAACGCATAGCCTCCAATGGCGAGATACCAAATGGCTCCGAAACAGAAGGCATAATATATACATCCGACAACTGGAACATCTTCTGCACATCATCGCCCTTCAAGAAACCTGTGAAGTGGAAGCGGTCCGAGATACCGAGCTGCGCAACGCGACGGATACAGTGGTTCATCATATCACCCGAACCTGCCATAACGAAACGTACGTTAGGAACACGTGCAAGCACCTTTGCTGCCGCCTCAATGAAGTAATCAGGACCCTTCTGGAATGTGATACGACCGAGGAATGTCACGATCTTATCATCCACGCCACGCTCAGGTACAGGATTATCATTCTCAGCAAACTGCACAGCATTATGCACTGCCACAACCTTCTCAGGCTCGATATGATACTTGTCAATTACAATATTACGTGTAAGGTTTGAAACTGCGATAACCATATCTGCAGCAGCCATACCAGCACGCTCAATCTCATAAACACGGGTATCGATATTATCGCTTGACGAACGGTCAAACGATGTTGCGTGCATGTGAACAACAAGAGGTTTACCCGACACACGCTTTGCAGCAATACCTGCAAAATATGTCAACCAGTCGTGTGCATGGATAACATCAAACTGACCCTCAAGTTGCTTAGCTACCTCGGCAGCAACAACAGCATAGCGAGCAACCTCCTCCATGATATTTGCACCATACTTACCAGAGAAGGTGTAACGCTGTGTCCAGCTATCACCCTTACGCTCCCAGAACTTCTTTCCTGTGCGCTCATAACCCTCACGGTATGTAGCCCACTCCTCAGGAGAGATGTATGGCACCATATTTGAGTCGATATGGATGAACGAAATCTTTCGCATAATATCGTCTGCGCCCTCAATGCTTGAGTCACAATAGGTAGCCTCGATATCGCTGGCATTGACAACCTTAACAAAGCTCTCATCCTCATCACCCGATGCCTTAGGCATAACGAATATCACCTCAACATCGTTGCGAGCCAAGCCCTGTGTCATACCGTAACAGGCGGTACCCAAACCTCCAGCAATATGAGGAGGGAACTCCCATCCGAACATTAGTACTCTCATAATATATCTTTTTTACGTTTTACTTCTGAACACTCTTACGTACGCACTTACGCTTTGGCTTCTCCTCCTTTGTCTCAGCCTTTGGAGCTGCCTTCTTTGTAGCCTTCTTCTTAGGCGCATACTTCTCAACCATCTGGTTGATAAGGAGTAGACCAGCAACAGATGTAGCGTGAGATACCGAGCCACGTGAACCATGTGGAGGATCGCCCTCGAAACGCTCCGAGATAGAGCCTACGCACTTTGTCTGAAGCTCGCTATCGAAATCCTCAAGCAACGCCTTTGCCTCCTTATAGTAACGCTCACCACTGAGTGCGAAGCAAGCCTTAACATAGAATACCAAAGGCCAAATCCATGCTGAGCCATTACGCGATGCGAGATCCTGTGAACGCTGATCCTCGTTATAATTTGACTTATAAAGAAGATTGCGAGGTGATAGAGTACGCAAACCGCGAGGAGTGAGCAAGTGGTCACGAACAGTCATAATTGTACGTACCAACTTCTCATCATCAAGCATAGTGTAATCCAAGCCACACGCAACAACCATATTGCAACGAATGAACTTATTAACCTCGTCGTAGTTTACATAGTCTGCCAAGTAACCCTCCTCCTCAAGCCAGAACTTATCGATAAACGACTTCTTAGTCTTCTCAGGAGCACCCTTCCACTCAGCAACAAAAGCCTTATCGCCCTGCTTCTTAGCAAGTGCCAAGGTATATGAAACTGCGTTATACCACAACGCCTGCAACTCTACAGGGTAGCCACGACGTGGCGTTACTGCATGACCATCGATGATTGTACCCATCCATGTTAAAGGACGATCTGCCCATGCCCATACAAGACCATTGTCATGGAGACGTATATCCTCATAGAATCCAGCACGGTAAGCCTCAAGGATGCCCTTCATAACATCGCCATACTTAGCCCAAAGCTCCTTCTGAGTCATGTGACCCTCAAGCTGCTGAAGTGTGTAGTACAACCATAGTGGTGCATCTACAGCAGGTGGCACTGAGCGACCCTCAAGCAGACCACTCTCCTTAATATCCTTAACTGCAGTATCAAGAGCCTCAATACAATCCTCGATACGACCCTGAGCGAGTGTCAAGCCAGGAAGTGCCATAAAGGTATCCTCCATAAATGAGCCGAACCATGGATATCCTGCAACAACCTCTGTGCGACCTCCAGGACGACGGATGATAAACTGACGTGCTGAATGCTGCAAGCAGCTAAGGAAGTCAATCTTGTGTGTACGGTGTGCAATCTGCTGCTCGTATACCTCGGTGATTGTCTCAGGAGTTGCCATAAAGTCTGTAGCGGCAGAGAAAATCACGCTCTCACCCTTCTTAATCTTAAACTCGAAGTAACCCGTAGTGAGCAAATCCTCATGACCCTCATATCCACGTGCAAGCTCCTTACGATACTCAAAGTTGTAATACCAATCTGGAGCAGCGATAAACTCCGACTCCTCCTTATTTAGCTGCATGTGCAACCAAGGGAAGCCCTCATACAAGCGACACTTAACACCGTATGGGATTGGATATGCTCGACCATCAGCCTCCATATTTGCCTTTGATAGCGCGTGCTTCTCACGGAAAGCGAGCAATGGACGAAGACGCAATGTTGTCTCCGAGTGAGCATCTACCAAAGTGTAGCGAATCATAAGCTGTGTGCGATTATGCACCCACAACAACTCCTTCTTAAGAATTACACCACCCACGCGATACGTAATTGTAGGCACAGGAGTGTACTCAAAATCGGTGATATACTTATGACCACGTGGCTCGTATGTACCCTCAAAGCGGTGTAGAGCAAGATTAAACGATTGGTCGTGCTGCACAACAGTCTCGTCAAGCGACGATAGCAACACATACGTACGGTCGCTCTGGTCAATAGGAGCAACCATCAAGCCGTGATACTTACGGGTGTTGCAACCTACAATGGTGGTACTCATATAACCGCCACGACGATCTGTCGATAGCACCTCTCTATCGAGTGAGTACTCCAAATTTCCCAACTCACGTTTGTCGAATTTAAGTCCTGACATAATCTATCTATTATATTTATATGTTTTTACGTATCTATATACAATGCCACACCGCAACATATTCATTATCAGAGGGATACGATAATATTAGGCAGCGTAGAAAAAGAAAATAATATTTTTACTTAGTAAAGATACGAATTTATTTCTAAAAAACCAAAATATTTATGCAAAAATCGACTCAATAACAGCATCCGACATCATAAACTTTGAGGTCGGGATAAACAGATAACCACCACTACAACATACAACACCTGCATCTATCCAACCCTGAGCCGATGTCATGATACGCTCCACCTCGCGGCATCCAAAACGTGCAGAGACCTCATCTAAGCTAATACCCTCAACCCTGCGTAGCGATGTCATAACATATTCATTAAGATGATCTACCTTAGTAAGAGTCTCGCACTCAAAACGTTTATCTCCCTCACTATACTCCTTAGCCGAAGATACACACCACGTACGATTATCACCGCTATATGAGTGAGCACCAGGACCTATACCGAGATACTCCACACCCTGCCAATATGCCGAATTATGCTTTGCTCGACAACCCTCACGAGCATAGTTCGACACCTCATAATGCTCATATCCCGCCTCCTGAAGCATACGTTCAACCATGAGATACTCCATCTCCGAACGCTCCTCATCTACGGGTATATATTCACCCCTTCGAGCCATAACACCAAGACGTGTACGCTCCTCCACCGTCAGATGATATGCCGAGATATGCTCCACACCAAGAGCGATAGCCTGAGAGAGTGTCTTTTCAAGCCACTCATCACCAAAGCCTGCAACACCAAAGATTATATCTATCGAGATATTATCATATCCTGCCAAACGCAATCGCTCCACACACTCCACAGCCTCAGCCCCTGTATGTCGGCGATTCATAAAATTAAGCACCCTATCATCAAACGACTGAATACCGAGACTTATTCGATTTACCGACGTAGACTTCAGCCTCTCGATGTACTCCTCCGTAAGATCATCTGGATTTGCCTCAATGGTTATCTCCTCAACACCCGAACAATCGAAGAGCCTACGAGCATGGTCTATAAGCCCCTCTATCTGCTCTGGTGACAACAAAGAGGGTGTACCACCACCGAAATATATAGAACTAAGTCGACTATCCTTCAAATAGTTACATCGCTCATCAAGCTCTTCGTGCATCATCTCTACGACCTTCGGAATTAGTGCCACAGCACCCACCTTATAGAAATCACAATAGGTGCATATACGCTTACAAAAAGGGACATGGAAATAGAGAGTTGCCATAATGAAAAATATTTATCCATCACAAAGTTACTGAAATAATCGAGAAATTTCATATATTTGTAATGTCAAAAGCATTTTTTGAACTCTACTATACATATTATATTAATTATGAAGAGTATAAAGGAACTTTATCGCATTGGCACAGGTCCATCAAGTAGCCACACCATGGCACCACGCCGTGCCGCAGAGATTTTCCAACGCCGCAACCCAGAGTGTAAATATTTTCGCGTTACACTTTATGGTAGCCTTGCCGCAACAGGCAAAGGTCACTTAACTGACAAGGCGATATTCGATGTTTTGCGTCCTCATGGCAATGTAGAGCTGATATGGGAGCCATCTATATTCAAGCCATTCCATCCTAATGGCATGCGCTTCGAGGCTATTGAGGATAACCAGGTTGCAGACGACTGGACAGTATATAGCGTAGGTGGAGGTGCTCTTGCAGAGGAGGATAGTACACCTATCGAGACAGCAGATATATATCCCGACACGAAGTTGGTTGATATTTTAAGATGGTGTACTGAGAATGGTCGCACCTTCTGGGAGTATGTAGAGCTACACGAGGGCAAGGAGATATGGATATTCTTGGCTAAGATATGGCGCGTTATGCGCGAAGCTGTAGAACGCGGTATCGAGACCGACGGCGTTATCCCTGGACCACTAAACCTACCACGTCGTGCTATGCGCTACAATGTCCGCGCATCAGGATATAAGCAGAGCCTACAATCGCGAGGCTTAATATTCTCATACGCCTTAGCTGTGAGCGAGGAGAACGCATCGGGAGGACGCATCGTGACAGCCCCAACATGTGGCTCATCGGGCGTACTACCTGCAGTATTGTACCACCTATGGAAGACACGCGAATTTAGCGAAACACGCATCGTACGCGCACTTGCAACTGCTGGACTTATCGGAAATATCGTAAAGCAGAATGCCTCAATTTCAGGTGCAGAGGTAGGTTGTCAGGGTGAGGTAGGTGTTGCCTGCGCTATGGCAGCTGCAGCAGCAAATCAGCTCTTTGGTGGCACACCAGCGCAGATTGAATATGCAGCGGAGATGGGTCTTGAGCACCACCTCGGCATGACATGCGACCCTGTATGTGGTCTTGTGCAGATTCCATGTATTGAGCGTAATGCCTATGCCGCAGCACGTGCCTTGGATGCTAACCTTTACTCAATGTACACCGACGGACACCACCGCGTATCATTCGACCGCGTAGTGGAGGTTATGAAACAGACAGGTCACGACCTACCTTCTATTTATAAGGAGACTGGCGAGGGTGGCTTGGCTAAAGATTTCTTCTAATAGATATTATGGGTGGCTCAAGTGCCACCCATAACTTTTTTAACAAACAAAACAACTTGGCGATATGCCGCCTCTATAGCAGCACTAACCTCATATACCGTATCAAGTCGCCGTGATATACGCTCTATGGTGGCATGAAGCGACATAAAGTAGACCACAATAGCCACTACCAAGTATGTTACACCAACAATAATGGTGGCAAAGAGCAAACTGCCTACAACATCAGCAACCCATACAACAAGAGCCGAAGATAAAAATACCAGGCTCATTAACGAAGCACATAGAAACAATATCAGCGACACGACTCAAAATTTTGGTTACTTGTCACAGTGACATTCGTCACCCTCACATCCACAATTCTCCATACGAATCTTCTCCGCCGCATCATTTACAGCAGTACGAATCTTGTGACGAAGCTCCTTACCTGACTGTGGTGTTACAAGCATTGCAATCGCAGCACCTAATACAGCACCTCCAAGTGCCGAAAGTAGGCATAATGATGAATTTCTCATAGTTGTAATCTTTAAGTGTTCATATCTATCTATACAAACCTCGCGCCAGATATAACTCTATTATCGTTTTTTTAACTATCTTTGCCGTACAAAATATGAATACACGAAACTACATAGTAGCGTTTACTGGGCATCGCAATTACGACAACTCAGCCAACGACAAACTTAGGGAAACCATTGTCTCTCTACACGATATAGGGGCAAGGGTATTTCGTGTAGGCATGGCTGAGGGATTTGACATGTCGGCAGCAGAGATAGTAATGGAGTTGATGACCGAGAATGATGACATTACATTGGAGGCATATATCCCCTGGCCCGAATTTGACAAACACTTTAACGACTGCGACGCGGTACGCTATAAAAACATACTGAAGTGTTGCGAGACGTCGCATATAGCAAGCGAGGAGTATAACAAGGGTGTATATCACAAACGTAATGATATGCTCATCGAGGGTGCTGACTATATTATTGCATGGTGGGATGGCACATCGAGTGGCACAGGGTACACCGTAAAACAGGCACGAAAAAAACACCTGCGAATTATAAACCTCTACCCTTCAGCACAGCTGGCACTACAATTATAGAGTATTACGATGAATAACAATATCACTATACGAGAGGCGACACCATCCGATAGCGAACTTATAGCAACAGTGGTATGCATGGCTGTAGGGTACGATACTACACACCCTATCTATCCTGTTTTTGAGGAGCTCGCACGGCGCGATGTAAGCCAATATAGCTGGCGCAATACTCTAATTGCGGAGGTAGACGGAGTAACTGCAGGAGCCTTAGTTGGCTATGACGGAGCCCTACTTACAACACTGCGCGAGCCGATATATCCGCTTTTAGAGAGACACCTCGGCTCTACCTTGAATATTGAAGACGAGACAGAGGTAGGAGAGTTCTATTTAGACTCATTAGGCGTACTTGCAAAATATCGCGGATTAGGTATCGGCTCGAAACTAATATCCGCAATGTGCGATAAAGCACGCAAGGAGGGACACCAACGCGTAGGACTTATTGTTGATTATGACAACAATCGCGCTGAACATCTATACACATCGTTAGGCTTCAAGCGCGTAGGTCATAAGCAGTTCTTGGGACACCCCATGCACCACCTACAGTTAACAGTTAATAAAGAGTAATTAGGTATTAATACTACCGAAAAAGTAATAAATTAATAATATTTTTGCACCAACTTAAAAGAATTAGTTATGAAGATTAAACATTTCGTTATGGCAGTAGCTGCCTTAACCATTGGTTTCAGTGCTCAGGCTCAGACAACTACGGGCGAAAAGATACAGTCGTTTGCCGACAAGTATCTAAAGCTCTCAGGATATATCCAGGGAGGCTTTGAGTGGAATGAGGCAACCGACCCAGAGACAAGCTTCTACCTCAAGCGCGCACGTGTAAGCCTTACAGGTACAGCTGTCGAGGAGAAGATTGACTATCGTCTTCAGGTGGATATGGCAGGCTCACCAAAGATTTGCGACCTCTATTTCCGATACAAGCCATTGAACGGGTTGAACATGCAGCTTGGTCAGTTCAAAGTTCCATTTGCCATTGAGAATGAGCTTTGCGGTCCTACAACATTCGAGTTCATCGAGTACTCATACATCACAACATACTTCTCACGCAACAACGCCAAGTATGACGGCATTGCTGCTACAGGTCGCGACATCGGCTTCCAGCTCTATGGTGGTTTCATCAAGAATGAGGAGAAGGGTTTTAACATTATCAACTACAACTTGGCAGTATTCAACGGCGCGGGTATCAACAATAAGGATAACAACTCGTCGAAGGATATCGTTGGTCGTATTATGATTAAGCCATTTAAGGATCTCTCACTCTCTGGCTCATACATGTATGCCGAGACAAAGCACAATGGCACAACATACATGAAAAGTCCACGCTGGTCAGTAGGCGCATGGTACAACTCGCGCCACTGGGTAGCACGCGTTGAGTATGCTCAGGCACAGTTTGGCGATATTAATGCAGAGTCTTGTTATGCATTGGCAGGCTATCACTTCGAGAAGCCATGGTCGATTGTTGCTCGTTACGAGTATATCAAGGATGACATGCAAACACTTAACGAGGAGCGTATTACACTTGGTGGCGTTTACAAGCCATATAAGTTCTTGCGTCTGCAGCTAAATGCTACATACCTCACAAACCATGCCCCGACAGCAAAGGTTGAGACTCCTTTAGGTGTGAACCTATTGGTGTCTGCTATATTCTAACCACGAAACTGCTTGAATTTGTTGTGCTACAAATTCAAGCAGTTTCTTTTATACCTAATTACTAACAAATGAAAAAATTTCGAACAGAAGACTGGATTGTAACATTTTTAAGCATCCCACTAATCATCCTCATCGGGCACGCAGGACTACTGCCCAATGGAGGACCGAAGATTCCAGAGACGCTCACCACTCTTAACGACTGGATGAACATCGGTATCTTCTTTCTTATCGCACTTGCGATGCTCTTCGCAGGCAACAAATTACTTGGTCGCCCACTACGAGGGCTTTTGGTGTCGTTCATCGTAATCTTCATCATTGCTCTTGCCGCACAGTGGGTTGCAAGGCTCGAAGCGGTAAAATACTACGGCTTTGAAGCTGTATTCTTCTCCGTAATTTTCGGACTCATAATCCGCAATGCTTTCCGTGTTCCTGAGTGGTTGAAACCTGCTATCCAGGGCGAGTTTTTCATTAAGATTGGCGTTATATGCCTCGGTGCTACGGTGCTCTTCAGCGACGTTATGAAGTCGGGATTTGCAGGGCTCATACAGGCAAACCTCGTGATACTTGTAGTGTGGTTCTTCGGCTACTTCATCGCTCGTAAATTGAGAGTTGAGCGTGCCTCGGCAATGACCCTCGCAAGTGGCGTGTCGATATGTGGCGTTTCTGCATGTATAACTGCTGCAGGCGTGGCAGGAACAGACAAGAAACAACTATCCTACATAATATCGCTGGTGCTTATCATCGTAGTGCCTATGATATACCTTATGCCATGGCTGGCAGAGATGATTGTGCCGATGCTCAACGATGACCCTGTGATACAGAGCGAGATTACAGGAGCGTGGATAGGTGGCACCATAGACACCACCTCAGGCGTGGGTGCCTCATCGGAGATGGCGGGAGACCTCGCACAGCGCACAGCCATCGTGGTTAAGGCTACGCAGAATGTCCTCATTGGCGTGGTGGCATTCTTCATAGCCATCTACCTCTCGGCGCGCTCCGAGGCGAGCGATAACAAGGTACGCCCATCGTTTGTGAGCGTGGTGTGGGATAAGTTCCCAAAGTTCATCCTCGGCTTTGTGGTGGCATCAGCAATATTCAGCATCCTCCAAAACCAAGGGTTGCTCACACTCAGCGAGAGTGGCAAAATCATAGAGACCTCGGTAGCAAAGACCTTCTCGACATTCTTCTTCTCGCTGTCGTTTGTCTGCATAGGCATGGACACACGCCTTAAGGATATCATCTCGCGCGAGAATCGCAAACTCCTCTTCTCGTTCATCAGCGCACAGGTATTCAATATCGTAGTTACGCTGTTCATCGCATGGCTGATGTTCGGCATCGTGAAACCAGCCCTATGGCCCTCACACCACGAGCCTACACAGATAGAGACAACAAGGTAATCTACTATATATAAATAAGTTAGGGAGTTCAGCGAGACACATTAACCTCACTAAACTCCCTAAATTCTTTTACGACCTATTTTACCTAAAGTCGTATAGCCTTGTTAGACGGCTTCTATCTCAGTTGTTCGAGCAGTGTAGAGCACCCATCCTCCAACAAATCCAACACTAACTCAAACCCTTCGTGACCCTCGTAGTATGGATCGGGGATGTAAGACCAGTCGGGATTGTGACGCAGGAACTCGCGGAAACGATATATCTTCTGCTGCGCCGCGCGGTCGGGAGCTAAGCGAAATAACGCCTCGTAGTTGTTGTCGTCCATAGCAATGAGCATGTCGAACTTGTCGAAATCCGCCTCGCGCACCTGACGCGCAAGATGCGGCATCTCGATGCCACGTGCCGCAGCAGCACGACGCATACGCACATCGGAACGCTCACCCGCATGACCGCCATACGTTCCTGCGGAGTCGATGACCACCCTATCGGCAATCCCCTCACGCTCCACAACCATCCTCAACATCGCCTCCGCCGCCGGCGAACGACAAATATTTCCCAGACAGACAAAAAGTATTCGCGTTATCTTCTTCGTTTCCATACGATTACAATTTTAATAATTTATTGGTTTACATCGCAGTTTACATTCAACATTTCACTCTTTAAAACATAAACCTACGACACATCCTAAAAGTTATAGCCGACAATAGCATCAGCATATTCACTCCAATATTCAGCAGTTTTATACGCCTCTACCGATTCCATAGGGACATAAATCTTACGATCTGAGGCATTATTGTCAAAAACAGTGTCTCCCCCTAATGCAGGTGGAGTAGTAGCCTTACAATATACATATTTAAGGCTGTCGCAATAAGAGAATGCATACTCTCCAATCGTCGTTACGCTATCAGGGATATTCACACTTGTCAGGCTGTAGCAAGAATCGAATGCCCCCTTTCCAATAGTTGTTATGCTATTACCAATATTCACACTTGTGAGGCTGTAGCAAAATGCGAATGCATAATCTCCAATCGTCGTTACGCTATCAGGGATATTCACACTTGTCAGGCTGTTGCAAGAAGCGAATGATGCATAATTTCCAATCGTAGTTACGCTCTCAGGGATATCCACACTTGTAAGGCTGTCGCAATCCCAGAATGCCATCTCTCCAATCGTAGTTATGCTATCAGGGATATTCACACTTGTCAGGCTGTAGCAATAAGCGAATGCATAATCTCCAATCGTAGTTACGCTATCAGGGATATTATATGTTGTACCCGAAGCATTAGCATAAGCAATAATAGTGTTATCAATAATCAAACAACGTCCGCCATCTGCTGCATACTTACCAGTAAACTCCTTAAGGTTTGAGCAAGCAGCGAATGCCCCCTCTCCAATCGTAGTTACACTCTCAGGGATATCCACGCTTGTAAGGCTGTTGCATTCAGCGAATGCATCATATCCAATCGTTGTTACACTATCAGGGATGGTTACACTTGTGAGGTTGTCGCAATCACAGAATGCTCTGTTTCCAATCGTTGTTACATTAACAAAACACTGAAATTCATCAAATGATTTTACATAATCACTATAATCCCCAAAGAAATCACTATCAATTTTTGTCACCTTTGAAGCCTCAAGATATGACAACTCGCCATCGCCATTTGTATCAAATTTCTCAACACAAACCATCTTAGCGTACTGGTCTGCGAACTGGATAGGATCGCTCGATGGTTTTTGTTTCTGCACAATCTCTAAGCTCTGCAACACCTCGCCACAGCCATTAACAAGATCAACTACCGCAGTACGCATATAGCTTCCAGTATTCTCGGCTACGCTGAATACCAAAACATCCTCACGCATCTCAGCACGAGTACCAGGAGAGCTCAACCACGACTTTGCATACGGAGCAACTCGCACCTCATAGTCAACATTTGTTTTAAGTCTAACATATAGAGTGCATGCCTCCCAATCCACATGATATATAGCAGAGAAATCGGTCAAGACACCCTCCTCGAAACGGATAGACTTCATAGCCGAAGCACCTGCGCCTGAGGTTGCAAGAACGATAACCTTACCATTACCACCATCCTTAGGAGCGGTTACACGAATACGACCAGAATTGGCATCAATTGCTGTAACATCTGCACGCCAACCACCATCGCCAAAGCTCTCGACCTCTGTATCCTCGTCGCCACCGACAATGGTATAACCGAACTCTATTGATGTTCCAGCCATACAAGCCTTACCACTCTCGATATCGAACTCGATATCAAGAGCCTTAATCTTATCAAGAGCCTCCTCCAAATCCTCAATACGATACTCAAGAGCATTGATACGGGCATTGATGGTAGCAATCTCTGAGTCGATACGATCGTTAATATCAGCAATAGCATCGGCAATCTTACCATCGATAACACCGCTATTAGTGTTTATAGCCTCAGCAACAGCCTCTTCATAAGCCTCGACAAGCTCATCCTTCATACCGTTAATTCTCTCAGTAAGCTCCTCAATATCGTCGCTAAGGGAATTATTTATATTTGCATTACCAATAGCATCCTCCAATGCCTTCAACATTGCATTTACCTCTGCAATGGTATAATAGCCATCGAGTTGCTCGTTAACCCACTGCTTCAATACATCATCCAAGCCATCAACATAACTATTCAATGCTGCAACATCATCCGCAAGGGCATAGTATTGTTGCAAGGTGGCAAAGGTTGCCTCTGCCCAATACTCAGTATACTGAAGTTCTGCATCAATATACTCAATATAGTTCTTCAAGTCTGCAATATAGTTCTCCAAGGCTTCAATACGCGCCTGAATTTCTGCCTGAGCATACTCAAGCTCTACGATATTGGCATAAACATCTGCTTGTGCTTCTGCGATACGTTCCTCAAGGTTTGCATTAACCGTCTTAAGGTCCGAGATAGTTTTATTAATCGCATCAATCTGCTGTTGGAGCGTTGCGATTTTCGCGTTTTGCTCCTTCTCAAGCTTGTCGATACGCTCCTCAAGAGCATCGATACGGGCATTAATAGTGGCAACCTCAGAGTCTACACGGTCGTTAACATCGGCGATAGCTTCAGCAATCTTACCATCGATAACACCATTATTAGTTTTTATTGCCTCCTCGATAGCTTCCTCATAAGCCGAGATAAGCTCCTCTCTCATCTCGTCTACTTTCTCTGAAAGCTCATCTATATCGTTGCTAAGCGAGTCATTTACATTATCGATAGCATCCTCCAAAGCCTTCAACTGTGCATTTACCTCTGCAATGGTATAATAGCCATCAAGTTGCTTATTAACCCACTGCTTCAATACATCATCCAAGCCATCGACATAACTATTCAATGCTGCGATATCATCCACAAGAACATAATAGTGCTGCAAGGTGGCAAAAGTTGCCTCTGCCCAATCCTCGGTGTTACGAAGCTCAGTATCGACATAGTCCTGCAAAGTTGCGATACGCTCCTCAAGAGTTATCTTAGCCTCCTGAAGCTCCGCGATATCCTCAGCATTGGCATCGGCATCAGCCTCTACCTCTGCAATTCGCTCCTCAAGGTTTGCATTAACAGTCTTAAGGTCCGAGATAGTTTTGTTAATCGCCTCAATCTGCTCGCTGAGAGTGGCGATTTTCATGTTTTGGTTCTTCTCAAGCTCCTCAATACGATTGCGGAGTGCTGTATCGTCGTAGCCACAACCAACAAAGAGCATGGCGAACAACGCAAGACATAGGTGTAGTGCTTGTTTCATTGTATAAAGTTTTATTGTTTGCTAAATTAGATAACACAAAATTAAAGATATTTTCCCAAACGAACAACACTCCTGGGGGCATTGTTTAGGATATTTAGCTTTATATTCCAAATATTCAGGCGATGGGGCACAACTATTTCGTTTAACAAAAATCTTGATTGGTTTAATAATATTGTCTTTTAAGTCATTATAGGCAATAAATTCCTGTGAATTTTGATTATTTTATATATCTTTGTCCGAAATTTAGAATTGTATAAATATTTTGCTATATGAAAATTAGAGCACTACTTCTTATCACTCTTGCAGTAATGACATTCTCGCTTACTGCAGAGGCACAGTCGCTACCTCGCAAAGTACGTAACATCGAGGTGCAGGATCTCGACACAAAAAAGGCACGTCTACCATGGTGGGGAGAGAAGAACCTTCTTATCTTCTATGTGGACCCAGAGGTACCAAAGCAGAATCACGACTTCATTACATACCTCGAAGAGACTGGTCGCGTGCAGGGTCCTAACATCGAGGGTTTCGGTATCGTAAACCTCAAGGATGCCGTATATCCTAACAATGTTGTGCGTAAGATTGCTGATGCGCGTACCGCAAAGAACGGAGCTACAATCCTCTGTGACCCAGACCACTACGTAAGTAGCGCATGGCGTCTTGGCGATTGCAACAATATGTTCGTCATAATGCTTGTGAACAAGGCTGGAGAGCTTGTATATGTACACAAGGGAGAGATGGACGAGAAGGCGCAGCAGGAGTTTATTGCTGCAGCTGAGCCTTTGCGATAGCCCCACATTAGGATGCTAAAACGTCTGCTCATTGTCGCAATATTATCAATTGCGACATACTCGCTATCGGCACAGCAATACGAGGAGGTTATTGTTGATAGCGACACCCTAAGATATAGATACACCCCTACTGACCAAACATCGAAAAATACCATTTCGACGTTTGGTCAACGTCTTTATAACTATACCACTCTCGAAGAGGGCGAGCGTATCAACTTCTCCGTTACAGGCACTCCTGCATACTCCGCAAACTTAGGGTGGAGCCTTATGGCAATAGGAGACATTCAATACCGCACAAGGAATATCTCCCTGCCACAATCACTACAAATATGCGCCACAGCATCCCTAACAGGATACTACGGATTGGACATCGACGGCATAAATATCTTTTCGCGAGGCAAACACCGCTTATCCTATTCACTCAAGGCACACTCCACGCCAACTAAAATATATGGATTGGACTTCGCCACATCTGCACAAAATAGCTGTGGCTCCTACACCAACAATATGTACGTAGCATCTATCTGCTACACCACTCTTCTTTCTCAGAGATATCTGCTCGGCGCACACCTCGACTATCGCTATGAAAAGGCAGATAAATTAGACTCCTACGCCTCAACGATTATTGGTGATCGAAACAAGAGATACTACGGCGGAGGTGTTGGCGCAACCTTCGGCATCAGAAATAGTCGCACCGAAGGAATCAATTTAAAGCGAGGTATCGATATTACAATTGATACCACATTTCGCCCACACTTTATAAGCAACAACGATAGCGACATATTGCAAATAAATCTCCTCTTTGACTACTATCAGCCACTATGGAAAAACGCTCTCCTGGCGATAGATATATACGGCGAATACAACACCAAAAATACACCCTGGATGCTACGTGCAGAGCTAGGAGACAACTACCGCATGCGCGGTTACTACCCAGGTAGATATAACGGCAACACGTTAATTACAGGACAGTTAGAGCTTCGACAGCTCATCTGGCAGAGCCTTGTAATTGCAGCATGGGGAGGCGTTGGCAGTGTATTCTCTCCAGAGGATAATTTCGACACTTCAAAAATTCTTCCCAACTACGGAGCGGGCATTCGTTGGCACTTAAATACCGACACTGCCATACGATTTGACGTAGGATTTGGAAGGGGTTGCTACAACTTCATTTTAGGTCTTAATGAGGCATTTTAACATCTGCCATTTTCGCCATGTTGTAGCATATACAATTCTTTTCCCATCGACCCTTTCACTTTTCACATTTTTTTACTATCTTTGCCGCCGTATTACTATACCTTTAGGTATAGAGATACTTTTCGGATAGCGAAAATGTAATTTAGAATATGAAGATAGCATTAGCACAGCTCAATTTCACCGTTGGCGACATTAAGTCCAACACCGAGAAGATTATCACAGCAATCGACAACGCGAAGCATGCTGGAGCAGACCTCATTGTATTTGCTGAGTTTGCCATATCAGGAACTCCTGCATACGGACTGCTCACCAAGACAACATTTCTCACGCTTTGCGAGGAGGCTGTAGAGGAGATCGCATCAAAGTGTTGTGGCATCGCTGCAATTGTTGGTACCCCATATCTTACAGCAGAGGGTCCTATCAGTGCCGCAGCATATATCGATGCAGAGGGCAACATCGAATACATTGGAAAGCGACATGTAACAGCTCGTCGCGAGATGGGTTATATCGTAGGTTCATCAATCGGCAGCCAAACAATCCACATCAAGGACACCGTTCTTAAGGTTGTTATTGGTGATGATCTTAGCCGCATGGAGGATCTTGACGAAGAGATTGATGCTATCATCTCGGTAAATGCACGACGCTATGGCAAGGGCATACTCTCACGTCGCCTCGACAAGATGAGCCGTCTTGCTTTTGCTGAGGGCAGAAACCTCATCCTTGTTAACCAGGTGGGTGGCTCTGGTGACATCGTATACGATGGAACATCGGGCATTTTGAATAGCGATGGTCGCCTCGTTATGCTCCTCAAGAGCTTTGATGAGGATATGCAGATATTTGACACTAAAGCTGAGAATGCACCTATTGATGTGCCATTCACAACCTATAACGACCGCACTCGTATGATTTACGAGGCTGCATGCTTAGGCTTGCGCGACTACTTCCACAAGAATGGATACAAAAAGGCTTGTGTTGGTCTTTCTGGAGGTATCGATTCAGCTGTTGTTGCATGCTTGGCTGTTGGGGCTTTGGGCAAGGAGAATGTTCGTGTTTTGCTTATGCCATCACCTTATACCCCTAACGAGAGTGTTGAGGATGCTAAGAAGTTAGCCGAGAACTTGGGTGTAGAGTATAGCGTTCTACCTATCATTGAGGCATACAACGCTATGGTTGGTACACTGCAGCCTGTTATTGGAGGTACGGAGTTTGATGCTACAGAGGAGAATATCCAGACCCGCATCCGCACAACGATGCTTATGGCACTTCAGAATAAGACTGGCTATATGCTTCTAAACTCTTCAAACAAGAGCGAGAATGCACTTGGATGGTGTACTCTCTATGGAGATACAGCCGGCACATTCAGTCCAACAGGCGATCTATACAAGGGTGAGATATATGACCTTGCACGATATATCAATGCAACATTAGGCGAGGTTATTCCAGATGCTATTATCGACAAAGAGCCATCATCAGAGCTACGTCCTAATCAGAAGGATAGCGACCACCTCCCACACTACGAGGTTATTGATGCAATTCTATTCCGTATGATCGAGAAGCAGCAGCACCGCGAGGAGATTATCAATGCTGGTTTCGAGGCTAACGTCGTTGAGAAGATTCACAAGATGGTTATGGAGAACGAGAAGAAACGCTATCAGTTCCCACCTGTCCTTCGTCTATCGCCTTGTGCTTTTGGTCACGAGTGGCTTATGCCTTTGGTAAATCACTACTGCGACTAAAATCTTCGGGATACGATGTCACTACTTAGAGTTTTATTGGCTATATTGTTTCCACCCCTCGCTGTTGTTGACCAGGGGTGCGGATCGATTGTTATAGTATTTCTCCTCACGCTCTTAGGTTGGGTACCTGGCGTGTTGGCAGCTCTAATAATCCTAAACAACACCAATAGACAGCTATAGAGTTCACCATGAGCGGAGGAATACAGCATAAAGGCATAATAACAAGTATCGAAGGCGATGTTGTGCGTGTTGTTGTAGCACAGCAGAGTGCCTGCGAGGGTTGCCATGCTAAGGGTGTGTGTGGAGAGAAAGGCAAAGAGCGAATTATAGATGTCGAGACTCGATATGCCGATAATTTTAACGTTGGCGAGAGAGTTATCGTCTCACTCGTAAATAAGTCAATGGCATTCTCATCTGTTATATGGGGCTACGCACTTCCTCTCCTTATTTTGCTCGTAACACTATTTTCACTGACTAAGTTAAAGGTGGAAGATGGGATGTCTGCAATACTATCAATTGTTGCTGTTGCAGTATATTACGTTGGACTCTACATTTTTAGAAATAAAATAAAACAAAAGATACAATTTACAATTTTTAAGGAGTAATGAATACTTTAGTATTGACAGTACTAACACTCAGCGTGTTAGGTATACTTTTGGCAATCATCCTCTATTTCGTTGCACAGAAATTCAAGGTTGAGGAGGATCCTCGCATTGATGAAGTTGAGAAGATGTTGCCTGGCGCGAACTGTGGTGGTTGTGGCTTTGCAGGTTGTCGTGCCATGGCAGATGCCCTTGTAACACGCGAGAATATTGCATCGCTTTTCTGCCCTGTTGCTGGTGATGGTGTTATGAAGGATATCGCAGGATTCCTCGGAAAGGTAGCACCTGAGAAGGAGCCAATGGTGGCAACTATGCGTTGTGGCGGTACTTGCCAGAAGCGTCCAAAGGTAAACCACTACGATGGTGCGCTAAACTGCGCCGTTGTAAATACGTTCTATGTTGGAGAGTCGGCATGTGCCTTTGGTTGTATCGGCTATGGCGACTGCGTTGACGCTTGTAAGTTCGATGCACTGCACCTCAACACAGAGACAGGCTTGGTAGAGGTAAACCCTGACAAGTGTACTGCTTGTGGAGCATGCGTAAAGGCATGTCCAAAGGGACTCATCGAGCTACGTAAGAAGTGGCCTAAGAATCGTGCTGTTTATGTAGCATGTCGCTCGAAGAATCGCGGTGCTGTGGTTATGAAGGCATGTAAGGCAGGTTGTATCGGCTGTGGCAAGTGTGAGAAGGTATGTGCTTTTGGTGCTATTACCATCGAGAACAACTTAGCGTATATCGATTTTGAGAAGTGTAAGTTGTGTCGCAAGTGCGTTAACGAGTGTCCTACAGGAGCGATACATCTTGAGAATATGGAGCCTCTGCCTAAAGAGCCAAAGGTAGTGAAGAGTGCTCCTAAGAGCGAAGAAGTGGCAAAATAATAGTAGCGAGAAATATGAAGACTTTCCCAATAGGCGGTATACATCCGTCGGATAATAAGGAGTGGAGCAAGGATAAAGCCATTGAGGTTATCGACCTTCCTAACGAGGTTATAGTACCTATGATTCAGCATATCGGAGCACCCTCAACACCCTTGGTACAGAAGGGTGACAAGGTACTCACTGGTCAGCTTATAGGTCAGGCTACTGGCTTCGTATCAGCAAATATTCACTCACCAATATCAGGTACTGTAACCGCAGTAGATGCATTTCCTAATGGTCAGGGACAGCGACGCATTATGATTGCCATCAAGCGCGAGGGCGACGAGTGGATGGAGGGTATCGACCGTAGCACAGAGCATAAGCGTGAATGTACACTCTCGGCACAGGAGATCGTAGCTAAAGTCAAGGATGCGGGTATCGTAGGTCTTGGTGGTGCTCAGTTCCCAACACACGTGAAGCTCGCAATTCCTGATGGTCAGAAGGCTGATACGCTGATTGTCAATGGTGTTGAGTGTGAGCCATATCTTACCTCTGACTATCGTAATATGTTGGAGCGCGCAGAGATGATGCTTACAGGTATTGAGATTACTATGCGAGCATTAGGCGTGGAGCGTGCCATAATTGGCGTTGAGAATAATAAACCTGATGCCATAGCACACCTCAATGAGGTTATCGCACGTGACTCATATCGCGGCATCGAGGTTATGCCTCTCAAGATGCGCTATCCTCAGGGTGGTGAGAAGCAGCTTATTGCTGCCGTTACAGGTCGTCAGGTACCACCCCCACCAGCACTACCTCTCTCTGTAGGTGTTGTAGTATGTAACGTATCATCAGCCATAGCAATTTACGAGGCAGTTCAAAAGAATAAGCCTCTTATTGAGCGTGTTGTAACTATCACCGGTAAGGAGATTGGTCAGACACATAACTTTATGGTACGTTTCGGTACATCGCTCGACTACCTACTTTCACTCTCAGGAGGTCTACCAGAGGGAGATGTTAAGGTTCTTAATGGTGGTCCTATGATGGGTCGTGCTATTGTTGACACCACAGCTCCAATCATTAAGGGATGCTCAGGTATTACAATCCTCTCAGGCAAGGAGGCAGCACGCGGCAAGGAGAGCGCATGTATCAAGTGTGCAAAGTGTGTTAGCGTGTGTCCTATGGGCTTGGAGCCATACCTTCTTTCACGTCTTGCAAGATTGCAGAAGTGGGATATGGCAGAGGAGCATAACACTATCGACTGCATTGAGTGTGGTTGTTGCTCATACACATGTCCATCTAACTTACCTCTTTTGGATTATATCCGCATCGGTAAGCAGACTGTGATGACAAACATTCGCGCACGCGCAATTGCAAATAAGAAATAGTAAACATTAAGGAATAAAAACTATTTATAATATATGGCAACCAGACTTTTTGCATCACCATCACCCCACATTCACGGTGGCGAGAATACTCGTCGCATAATGGGAGATGTGGTGTTGGCTCTACTCCCCGCATTGGCAGTATCGACATACGTACTGGGCTGGAGAGTGCTTTTCATTACAGCTGTGGCAGTGCTCAGCTGCGTAGCATTTGAGTATCTTATTTGCCGCTTTTTATTGAAGCGTCGCGCAACCATTGGCGACCTCTCGGCAGTAGTCACAGGTATCTTATTAGCCTTTAACCTACCAACAGGTATTCCATGGTGGATAGTAATCATCGGTGCACTGGTGGCTATCGGTATTGGTAAGATGACCTTTGGTGGCTTGGGTACAAACCCATTTAACCCAGCTCTTACAGGTCGTATCTTCCTACTTATCGCCTACCCTGTAGAGATGACCGACTGGACAACAAGTGTTCCAGATGCTCTATCTGGCTCTACCCTACTTCCTACTGTTAAGTATACCCCAGAGGTGGTGTCGGACATTGACTTTATGGATATGCTCGGCGGACAGATGAATGGCTCTATGGGTGAGATTAGTGCTTTTGCACTTATCCTCGGAGGCTTGTACCTCTTGTGTCGCAGAGTAATCAGCTGGCATATTCCTGTAAGTACTCTCGGTACTATGGCAATATTTGCAGCATGCGTGGGTGCAACATATAGTGGCACAATCGCGTACCAGTTGCCACTCTTCCATATCCTTGCGGGTGGTGCGTTGCTTGGTGCTATCTTTATGGCTACCGACTACTCTACATCGCCTATGACCCACCGCGGTATGATTATCTACGGTGTGGGTATCGGTCTTCTCACAATGATTATCCGCATGTGGGGTGCATATCCTGAGGGTATGTCATTTGCGATATTTATCATGAATGCCGCAACCCCTCTTATTAACAAGTATTTACGTCCAAAGCGTTTCGGCACTAAATAATTGTAGAGTATGAAGAGTTCACTAAAAAATATGGTTTTGGTATTGTTTACCATCACCGCAATCTCGGCACTTTTGGTTGGCTTGGTGCAGGATATGACCAAAGATGCTATCGCTACAGCTAACCAGCAAGCTAAGAACATTGCCAAATATAATGTTTTGAATACCACTGCAGAGGAGTCTACTGTAGTAGCAGACACAACACGCCTTATTGGGGACTTCCAAATCACTGTCAGCACAGTAAAGCGTACAGCAGACGATAGCTTGGTAGGTTATGCTGTTGAGGCTCCAAGCATCACAAAGAGTGGCTATGCTGACCGTATCGTACTTATGGTAGGCTTCGTAGAGGAGAATGGCATCGCTAAGGTAAATGGTGTAGAGGTATTGTCACAGAAGGAAACCCCAGGTCTTGGTGCTAATATGACCAAGGAGGGCAATAGCCTTGAGCGTAGCATTGTAGGCAAAGATGCAGCAGACGTTAAGTTTAGCGTAACGAAGGAGGGTGGCTCGTTCGACGCACTTACAGGCTCTACTATTTCATCTCGCGCCTATGCTAATGCTATCGAGACAGCATACGCAGGTTATCTCTGGGCTACAGGTCGCCTAGACACAAGCGAGGAGGCTTTGGAGGCAGCACCTACAGGTGCATCTATGTTACAACAAAACGAGCCTGAGGCTCAGAAAGGAGAGGAGTGCAATGAGTAAGCTTCAGATAATAACAAAGGGTATACTTAAGGAGAACCCTACCTTTGTTTTGGTGTTGGGTATGTGCCCTACTTTGGGTGTTACCTCATCGGCGATAAATGGTATGGGTATGGGCGTTGCTACTATGGCAGTACTCATCATGTCAAATATGGTTATCGCACTTATCAAGAACCTTATTCCAGATAAGGTACGCATCCCAGCATTCATTGTGGTTATCGCATCGTTTGTTACCATCATTGAGATGCTTATGCAGGCATATATTCCATCGTTGTATGCCGCACTCGGTGTGTTTATTCCACTTATCGTAGTAAACTGTATCATCCTTGGTCGTGCCGAGGCTTTCGCATCAAAGAATGGCGTTCTTGACTCAGCACTTGATGGTATTGGTATTGGATTAGGCTTTACACTCTCACTAACAGCTATTGGTGCAGTACGTGAGGTACTTGGTGCAGGCTCAATCTTCGGCTACAGCTTTGCCGATGGTGTTATGCCACTACTATTCATTCTCGCGCCAGGAGGCTTCCTCGTACTTGGCTACTTGATGGTATTGTTTAACAAAGTTGCAAAACGTTAGTTATTATGAGCAATATGAATATTCTTATCGCAGAGAACATATCGAGCGAGGTGCTTGAGGGCTTCGCAACAGGAAGTGTAAGCGTTCAGGCTATCACACTCTTTGCCATCATCATTGGTGCAATCTTTGTTAATAACGTTGTTCTCTCTCAGTTCTTGGGTATCTGCCCATTCCTAGGTGTATCATCAAAGGTGGAGACATCAATGGGTATGGGTATGGCTGTAACCTTCGTTATGGCACTTGCAACCCTTGTGACATGGTGCATCCAGCAGTATATTCTCGTTCCTTTTGGTATCGAGTATATGCAGACCATCACCTTTATCCTGGTTATCGCTGCCTTGGTACAGATGGTTGAGATTGTGCTTAAGAAGGTATCTCCAGCCCTATATCAGGCACTCGGTATCTTCCTACCACTTATCACCACAAACTGTGCGGTGTTGGGTATTGCAATTATCACTGTTCAGAAAAACTTTGATCTTCTTACAGGCGTTATCTATGCAACATCAATCGCTCTTGGTTTCGCACTTGCCTTAGTGCTATTTGCAGGTATTCGTGAGCGACTTGAGGTAGAGGATACTCCTGAGGCAATGCGTGGTGTGCCTATCGCACTTATCACTGCAGGTCTTCTTGCAATGGCGTTTATGGGATTTGCTAATGTAGTACCATTACCATAAAGAAGGATAAAAATAACTCTTGTTATACAAAGTTAGGGCTTGTCAAATAAGACAAGCCCTTTTTGTGTGCCTATGCTTCCAGAGAAACGTTTTTGTTGATAGAATAGTGCAGACACAACGCTCGGCGAAATTGTCTGCGATGGGCTGTACTAAAACGTACCGCCCATTGCAGACATATTTTGTTAGCGGAAGTAGATGCGCTATTATCTCAACAAAAACAAGGAGAGGTGGGCAAATACCCACCTCTCAATTGTCTATATGTATGTCGATTAGAGACCCATATCTGAGTTAAGACCCACGATAAGATCCTCGTAATCGCGCAAACCTGTACCACCTGGGATAGGGTTACCTGTGATAACATTCTCCTTAAGGTTAACCAAGTCATCGCTCTTAGCCTGGATAGCTGCCTCGTTAAGAACCTTAGTAGTCTCCTGGAACGACGCTGCAGAGATAAAGCTTGATGTCTGCAATGCCGCACGAGTAATACCCTGAAGTACCTGGTTAGATGTAGCAGGAACAATAGGACGTACCTCAACGAGTGCCAAATCACGACGCTTAAGTGCCGAGTTCTCATCACGCAACTTGCGGAGTGAGATAATCTGACCTGGCTGAACATTCTGCGAATCACCAGCAGCAGTAACTACTACCTTATCGTAGAGCTCATCGTTAACATCCATAAACTCCCACTTATCTACAACCTGATCCTCAAAGAAGCGAGTATCACCTGGATCCTCAATCTTAACCTTTGACATCATCTGGCGTACGATAACCTCGAAGTGCTTATCGTTAATCTTTACACCCTGCATACGGTATACCTCCTGTACCTCGTTCACGATATACTCCTGAACACGGGTAGGACCAAGGATGCGAAGGATATCACCTGGAGTGATAGCACCATCAGACAATGCCATACCTGCACGTACGTAGTCGTTCTCCTGAACGATAATCTGACGTGACAATGGTACGAGGTACTTACGCTGATCGCCATCCTTAGATATGATGATAATCTCACGATTACCACGCTTAATCTTACCGAATGCTACCTCACCGTCGATCTCAGAAACGATAGCTGGGTTAGATGGGTTACGAGCCTCGAACAACTCTGTTACTCGAGGCAAACCACCGGTGATATCACCACCAGTCTTACCTACAGCACGTGGGATCTTAATGAGAATATCTCCAGCGTGGATCTTAGCGTTGTTCTTAACCATGATGTGAGCAGTTACTGGCAAGTTGTAAGCCTTAACCTCGTCACCATCCTTATTAACAATCTTGATGACTGGGTTCTTAGTCTTATCCTTAGACTCAATAACTACGCGCTCAGAAAGACCTGTCTGCTCATCGCGCTCCTCACGGTATGTAACACCCTCAATAATGCTCTCGTAAACAATCTTACCCTCAGTCTCGGCAATGATTACTGCGTTATATGGATCCCACTCGCAAATCATATCGCCCTTCTTAACCTCAGCACCATCACGCATAAAGAGTGTAGCACCATAAGGCAAAGCGTGAGTATAGAGAGTAATTTCTGTTGTAGGATCTACGATGCGGAACTCCGACTGACGAGACATTACGATGTCGATAGGCTCACCTGCTGAGTTCTTACCCTTGATAGTACGCAAGTCATCAATCTCCAAGCGACCCTCATACTTCGATACTACGTTAGTCTCAACAGTTGAACCACCCGCAACACCACCGACGTGGAATGTACGAAGTGTCAACTGAGTACCTGGCTCACCGATAGACTGTGCTGCGATAACACCAACAACCTCACCCTTCTGTACCATGCGTGCAGTAGCAAGATTACGGCCATAACACTTAGCACAAACACCGCGACGTGCCTCACAAGTAAGTACCGAACGAATCTCTACAGACTCAAGTGGTGACTTCTCGATAGCATCAGCAATCTCCTCGGTAATCTCCTCACCTGCACGGCAAAGGATTTCACCTGTAGTAGGATGGATTACATCAACCAAAGCTGTGCGACCAAGGATACGATCGTACAATGTCTGTACAACATCCTCATTACGCTTGATAGCTGTAGCAGTAAGACCACGCAATGTACCGCAATCCTCCTCGTTGATGATAACATCCTGTGCTACGTCAACCAAACGACGAGTCAAGTAACCCGCATCGGCAGTCTTCAACGCAGTATCCGCAAGACCCTTACGCGCACCGTGTGTAGAGATAAAGTACTCCAACACTGAAAGACCCTCCTTAAAGTTCGAGAGGATAGGGTTCTCGATAACCTGCTGACCACCCTCAACACCAGACTTCTGAGGCTTTGCCATAAGACCACGCATACCAGAGAGCTGACGAATCTGCTCCTTAGAACCACGGGCACCTGAATCAAGCATCATATATACTGGGTTGAAACCATCCTGGTCACTCTTCAAGGTGTTAATTACCTGGTTTGTAAGACGATTATTGATGGTTGTCCAAATATCGACAATCTGGTTATATCGCTCGTTGTTAGTGATAAGACCCATGTTATAGTCATCGATAACAGCATCAGCAGCTGCATAACCCTCGTCGATAAGCTTCTGCTTATCCTCTGGGATAACAACAGCGTCGAGGTTAAACGATAGACCACCCTGGAATGCCATACGGTAACCCATGTTCTTGATATCATCCAAGAACTGAGCAACCTTATCAGCACCAGCCTTCTTCATCACAAGTGCAGTGATATCACGCAAAGAACGCTTAGTCAATACCTCATTGAGATAACCTACCTCTGCAGGTACATACTGGTTAAACAAGATACGACCAATAGTTGTCTCCTTCAATACATATACCTCGTTGCCATTCTCGTCGATGTCGCGTACACGGCAAGTAACCTGTGCATGAAGAGCTGCACGCTTCTCATTGTAAGCGATGATAGCCTCCTCAGGACCATAGAACTTAAGACCTGTACCCACAACACCTGGACGTGGCTTAGTAATATAGTAAAGACCAAGGACCATATCCTGTGATGGTACGGTAATAGGCGCACCATTAGCAGGGTTAAGGACGTTATGAGAACCAAGCATCAAGATCTGAGCCTCAAGGATAGCTGCATTACCAAGTGGCAAGTGTACCGCCATCTGGTCACCATCGAAGTCGGCGTTAAACGCTGTACATGACAATGGATGAAGCTGCATTGCCTTACCCTCGATAAGCTTAGGCTGGAATGCCTGAATACCCAAACGGTGAAGGGTCGGAGCACGGTTCATCAATACTGGGTGACCCTTAATCACATTCTCAAGGATACCCCAGATAACTGGATCCTTTCTATCGATGATCTTCTTTGCTGACTTAACTGTCTTAACGATACCACGCTCGATGAGCTTACGGATAACAAATGGCTTGTAAAGCTCAGCTGCCATATCCTTAGGAATACCCATCTCGTGCATCTTAAGCTCAGGACCTACGACGATTACCGAACGTGCTGAGTAGTCAACACGCTTACCGAGCAAGTTCTGAC